>WRGP01000051.1 GCA_009787135.1 Bacillota bacterium
GGCCCGCCTTCGCGGCGTAGGCTTCGCTGATTTCCTGTAAGATAGCCGGCCATAGCCTGCGGCTGCGGCCTGTGAGGACGGTTAGCATGGGATGGCTCCTTTGGGGGATTGTTGAGGAGGGCGGGGTGGGAAACGCCAGGGGGCGCTGCCCCCTGGACCCCCGTCAGGGGAAGTATCCCCTGGACCCCTCTTTTTTCGCCTCACGGCGGGAGGAACTATCACGGTGAGGAGTTAGGCGTGAGAAGTGAGGAGTTGAGCTCCGCGTTCCTCATGCCTAGTGGTGCATACGGCTCGGCCATTATTGCGTGACCATAGCAGTTACCCCTCCCATGCCGGTATCATCTCCGTCCCCGCCGCCTCCCTGCCCTGCGCATACCCCTCAAACCCCAGCGCGCGCATATGCGCCGCCACGCGCCGATACTCGCGGCCAAGGAGCGGCCGGTCGAGCCCCTTGATCCCCGCTGCCTGCCCGCAGGGGGTGTATTGGCGCATGAGGCTGACAGGCACATCCGCGGGCAGGGCGTCGCGCAGCAGGGACAGCGCGGCCATGGACGCGCCGGAAAGCCCGGGCAGCACCAGATGCCGCACCAGGATGCCGCGCGTCAGCAGCCCCTGTTCGTCGTACTGAGCGGGGCCGGTCTGCGCACGCATCGCCCGTATGGCGGCGAGCGCCGCCTGCGGGTAATCCGGCGCGTTGGCGCACCGCAGCGCCGTGTCCGCATCCGCGTATTTGAAATCCGGCAGGTATACGTCCACCAGGCCATCCAGCAGGCGCAGGGTTTCAAGCGATTCATAGCCGCCGCAGTTGTACACCACGGGGATGCCGGGCGGGTATCGGCGCAGCGCTTGCGCGACGACAGGCGCGACGTGGGAGGCGGTCACGAGATTGATGTTGTGCACGCCCTGCTCACGCAGCGCCGCGAAGACGCCGCCCAGCGCCTCCGCCGTCACGCGGCGGCCCGGGCCGTCGCCCCGGCTGATCTCGCTGTTCTGGCAGAAAACGCAGCCAAGGCCGCAGCCACGAAAGAAGACGGCGCCGCTGCCCCGCGTGCCCGTGACGCACGGCTCCTCGCCAAAGTGCGGGGCCGCGCGGGCGACGACGGGCAAAATGCCCATGCCGCAAAAGCCGCTTCCCGCCGTCTCCGTCCTTTGGGCCCCGCAGGCGCGCGGGCATAGGGTACAGTGATCAATCGTCATAGCCGCTCCAGCCGTGCCCCTTACGGCATGTTGACAAATAGGGCAAGGGCATCCAAAAACAAAAGAGCCAGGGAGTGCCGCCCGCTGTACCTCCATATATTTATCCCCTCCTTGCCGTGAGACAAAGGAGGGGGCCGGGAGGTTTATCCCCCTGGCGTTCCCTTACATTCCCTCCTGTTCCAGTTCGCGCATGGCCTCGATGGTGCGTTCCATCAATTCATCCAGCGTCCAGCCCAGCATATCCGCGCCGCGCTGAATCGTCTCCCGCGAGCAGCCGGCCGCGAAGCTTGGGGACTTAAACTTTTTTTTGAGGGATTTCAGCTCCAAGTCCGTCACGCTGCCGGAAGGCCGCATCCTCACCGCCGCGCCGATGAGGCCCGTCAGTTCGTCCACCGCATAGAGAACCTTCTCCATGTCAGAGGAAGGCTCCGCATCCCCGCCCGTCATGCCCCAGCCGTGACTGACAATCGCGTGCAGCATCTCGGGGTCAATGTCCAGGGGTTGCAAAATCTCGCGCACAGCCACGCAGTGGCGCTCCGGGTACAGCTCAAAATCAAGATCGTGCAGGAGGCCGGCCGCCGCCCAAAAGTCCTCGCGCCCCGGGTCCATGCTGCGGCTGAACACGCGCAGAACGCCTGACACCGTTTCCCCGTGCGTGATGTGGAACGGCTCCTTGTTGTACTTTGCCAGCAGGCTTCGCGCCTCGTCATAGCTGGGAACCCACGCCATCAGATCATCTCCTCATCCTGTATTGCGGATAGCCCCGGATAAATCCAATCATAATCCCGCAAGTCCTCCGGCCTGCCAATCGCGCAGCAACGCATGCCGCCCGCCTTGGCAGCCTCGATGCCTGCCTGGGCGTCCTCAAACACGATGCATTCGGAAGGAGGGATGCCCAGCATTCGCGCGGCTTCGAGAAACACCTGCGGATCAGGCTTGGCGCGAACCGCCACCGTACCGTCCGCCACCGCGTCAAACAGGTTCGCGATGCCGGTACGCCGTAGAACGAGATCACAGTTTTTGCTCGCGGAGCCAATGGCGCACCGGACACCCCGGCCACGCAGCTTTTCCACGTATTCGCGGGCGCCGGGCAGCACGTCCTCTGGCGTCATGGCGTCCACCATCTCCACATACCAGCCGTTTTTGAGGTCCATAGCGCGATCAAAATCCGCCTCGCTGAGTGAAACGCCCGCCATCTGGCAGAGGATATTCATGCAGGCCACGCGGTTTACGCCCTTGAACCGTTCGTTGTCCTTTTCGGTAAAGTCAAGGTCAAACCACTCCCGCGCCAGCCGCCGCCACGCGAGATAGTGGAAACGTGCCGTGTCTACCAGCACGCCGTCCAAGTCAAAAATCATGCCGCGAGTCAAGATTGCCTCCTGCGCATCCACAATGGGGATTTGTACTGTTTCCTCGGGTTTTAGCGCGTACCACCGGTTGCAGACCTTTACCATGAGCGGCGCGCCGCGAACGAGCGAAAGCGACATCACGCCGTCTTCCACCTGGCAGCTGGCCACCCGACCCTGTATCTTCACCCGAAAGGCAAAGGAGCGGAACGCGTAGGGCACGCGCGGGCGCAGCTCCAGCACGCAGCCTTCGGTGCGCAGCCCGGCGAAGCCCTTGACAAGGGCCATCCAGCTGCCGGCCATGGACGTAATGTGCAGCCCGTCCTCGGTATCGTTATTCACGTTGTCCAGATCCAGCCGCGCGGTGCGGCGGTAGAGCGCCACCGCCTTGTCATATGCGCGGATATCCGCGGCCAGTATGGCGTGTACGCAGGGCGACAGGCTGCTTTCATGCACCGTAAGCGGCTCGTAAAACTCAAAATTGCGGCGGATGATCTCCTCGCCGTATTGATCCCGCAGGCAGTAAAGCCCCTGCAGCACGTCCGCCTGCTTGATGAAGCAGGAGCGCAAGATGCGGTCCCACGACCAACGCTGATGGATCGGCCGCGCCGATGGATCCAGCGTGCTGGCGGCGATAAGCTCCTTGTCCAAGAACCCATCCTGCTGCTCAAAAATGCCCAGCTTTTTATCCAGGGGCAGGTAGAACTTTTTCGCCACGCGCTCGAACTGATGAAGCTCCCGCTCCGAAACGCCCAGGCTTACAAACGGCTGGGTGGCCGCCGCGGCCCGCGCGTACTGCGCGGTCTGCTCCAGACAGAATTTGGCCATGCGGTTGGTATACCAATTGTTGTTCACGTTGTTTTCGTATTCGTTTGGCCCTGTCACGCCCAGGATCATGTACGCGCGCTTTCGCGCGTTCCACGTGACGCGGCTGACCCAATACCGGCAGATCTCCAGCATGACGGGCAGGCCGTACGTCCGCAGGTAGGCATCGTCGCCGCTATAGGTATAGTACAGGTGGATGGCGTAAAAGATGGCCGCGTTGCGGTGGATTTCCTCAAACGTGATCTCCCACTCGTTATGGCACTCCTCCCCGTTGAACGTGACCATGGGGTAGAGCGCGCCCTTGCAGCCAAGCTTTCGCGCGTTCTCCCTGGCTTTGTCCAGATGCAGATAACGGTACAGCAGCAGGTTTTTGCCCGCCTCCTCGCCCAGGACGGATAGGATCATCGGCAGGCAGAACATCTCCGTGTCCCAATACGTGGCCCCGCCG
>WRGP01000052.1 GCA_009787135.1 Bacillota bacterium
TATGTCTTTGGCATTCCCTCGCCTCCCTTGTATCCATTTTACATCATCTATTCCTATTTGTCACTATGTTAATGGGTGAATAGTATGAACTGTAACCCGGAATTTTTTTCGATGATGTTGTAAGCGTTTACAAGCCGCTTTCTCCAAAGGGAAATATGACAAAATTTCGGGCGGGATGATACGATACGACAGCCTCAAGCGCGCCTGATTGTATGGCGAAAACGCACGGAATATGGCTCTGACGGGCAATTTCGCATTTTTCTTTCTCAAGCATGAACAAATACGCGAGTCGAATCGTTATTATAAATGTCTGCAAATGGTGTAGAACGCTTTGCCTGAGCAATGGAAAACCGCGTCAGACTTGACAGTGATCCATGAATGTTCTACAATATTCCCATATGTGGCTACTTAGAATTTCCCGTCGGTGACCGGAAGGGAGGCGTGCGTCCGAGCGGCGTACCTAAGTATGAAAAAAAAGTCTATAAAATTATTGGTTTTTTTAGGGTTACTCACGGGGATGCTGTTGTTGCTTGCCGTCGGCGGCCACGCTGCGGAAGTGGTTCAGCCCAATATTGAAGTGAGGCCCAGCACGCTGACCGGTACGGGCACTGTGGACGTAAGCATCAACATCTTCAACAGCGGCGATGATCCGGCGCCCTTGTCCGTCACGCTCTATGACCCCGCGAATAATGTCTGTACGGGCTTTGGCAGCGGCGGAACGGCGCGCCTTAGCCCGGGGCAGTCCGCAAGCTATACGGGGAAGTGGACGGTTACGTCCGATCAGCTGGAAAAGGGGCGCGTCACATATTCCGTCCGCTATTCAACGGTCAACGGCGAAGGGCAGCCCGTCGCGAATAGCAGGCCGTTTTATGCCACCATCAAGCATAACGCGGCAAAGGCCACGATGAAAATCGAGAGGGACCTGCCCAAAGAGTTAAGCGTGACGGAGAACCAGACGGTCTCCATTGGATACACCCTGATCAATACGGGCACGGTGGACATACTTGACATTGCTATTTCAGACCCGGGCATTAACAACGATGTGCTGACATATCCCCTGCTGCCGGTAGGCGAGAAGGTTGTGCTGTCCACGAGTTATGTGGCGGGCACATCCCCCAAGACAGCCGAAGCGACTATCGCGTATAAATATGTCCTTGGCGACAAAAAAGAAGAAGCAAAAGTAAATATGGATCCCAAGGTCATCAAGGTAACCGTGCGGGATCTGGCGGTGGATTTGAAGGCTTCCCAGCTGATTGTCAATGCCGGCCAGAAGGTGGATCTTACGTGCACCATCACCAACCGCAGCGAGCTTACCTACGCGCAGCTTAAGGTAACGGATAAGATCATCAATGACGTGGAGCAGGGAATTTCCCTGGGCGCCGGAAAGACCCACACCATCACCAAGAGCGTCACGATCCTTCAGTCGGGCACCTACCAGTTCACCGTCTCAGGCATTGATTCCACGGGCCAGCCGGTGACGTTTACCTCCAATGAGGTGACCGTCCAGACGACGGAAGATATGCAGACCGTGGACGGTGTTATCGCCGAGGTCATCCCCGTGGTGCTGGAAGTTCTTATTGAGGCGGACCGCGACATCATCTACAGCGAACCTTCCGAGATCATCTTCCGCGTGAAGATAACGAATAACGGCCTTTCCACGGTGGAAAACATTGAAGTCACCGCGCTGAAAACGAAAGTCGAAACCATTGAAAGGCTTGCGCCGGGGGAAACGTATGAGTTCCTCAAGCGGTTTAACGCGTCTATGGGCGGGCAATACCAGTTCGTCGCGTCAGCCAAAGACAACACAGGCGAGACAAGATCCGCCGAATCCAATGTGTATTTGGTGACGTTCCAGCCGACAAGGCCGCCGGCTACGCCGCCGCCAACGCCCGTGCCCACACAGCCGCCAACAGAGCCGCCGTCCGATCTTATAGAGGAGCAGGCCGTAACGCAGAGCGATGGCGGCGGCATTACCACGGGCAAGCTGCTGCTGTATATCCTCGCGGGCTTGCTGGTGGTGATTGTGCTGGCGGTTGTGCTGCTGTTCATATTGGATCACCGGCGATACAACCCCAAGCCGCCGTCGGGGTATGGCAACGGGCAGAATGCCGTCATTGACAGCATCCAGCGCAGCCCGCACCGCGACTATGCCCGGCCGCCAAAGCGCGGCAAGCCGGGCGCTGAGAAGAACGTCAAGAAGAAACAGGAACAGCCGGTCATGCCGGCCTACGCGCCGGACGATGAGGAGGAGGAGATGTTCCGCCCCAGGGAATCCGGCAGGGATGCGGCCCCCAAGCGTGTTTTTGGCGCGGACGGTTCCGCGAGCGGCGCGCTGGATGATAGCGTGTATCGCCGCCCGACGGGAAAAAGAACGGGAGAATCACGGGATGACCGGATTGAGGAAGAGGACAGCGGGGAGAAAGGCGTCAGGGAAGCGGGCATTCAGGCGGAGAAGCCGGAAGCGCCTCAAAGGGACAGGCTGACATCCATGGATCAAACCGAGGTATATGGAAGGGAGTACCTTTCCCGCATCCGCCAGACGCCCGCGCGGGACAAGGAGGATGAAACCGGCAAGGCCCCGCCGTTGTCAGAGGAAGAGGCGTCGCTGCTCTCCGGCAGTACCGGCCAGTACAGGCTTTCAAGGCGCACGGGTTCTGTCCGAAGGCCTATGGAAAAAACGGACGCGAGGGAGGGCGCTAAGGAGCCGGTCCGCCGCAAGGCGGAGGATCCGGAGGAATACACCCGCAAGCAGCGCGCGGCGCGCGGCAATCAGGGCAGCGTCGCCAACTTCTATGACGACGACGATGAGGACGGCAATGGGAAGGAACAGGCATCGCGCCGGCGGAACCCTAAGTAAGCGGTATATAGGATTGACACCATACAGGATGGCGCCGGCCGTCCTGTATGGCATGTGAAAACGTAGTAGGGAGCAACAGCATGTTCACAGGGTTTCCGCGCGAGATGTTCGCTTTCTTTGCCGCCCTCCGCTTTAACAACAATAAGGCGTTCTTTGAAGAGAACAGGGAGTCATACCAGCGGTTCGTCCGCGCCCCGCTGATCGCGCTGGCGGAGGCGCTGGCGCCTGCCCTGCAGGCGATTGACCCGCTGCTGGACATTCGCGCGGGGCAGGCCGTTTCGCGCATTTACCGCGATGTGCGCTTCAGCAAGGACAAGTCGCCCTATCGCGATTATATGTGGATTTGCTATCGGCGCGTGGGCGAGCCCAGAGGGGGTACCTGCGGCTTCTACTTTGATATTTCAGACAATGCGGCAAACTGGGGCTGCGGGTATTATCAGGCGCGGCCGGACGTGATGTGCAGGCTCCGCAATATGATTCTGGAAAAGCCGCGGCAGGTGCTTGCGGTTATTACAGCGCCCGCGTTTGCCGAGACGTACGCGCTGATGGGCGACGCGTATGCGCGCCAGTATCAGCCGCCGGAAGGGCTTGCCGCGCCGCTGGGGCCGCTGTTCTCCAAGAAGAACGTGTATGCCGAGCATCATCTGCGGGACATGGAGAATCTGTTTTCGCCGTCGCTGGCGGAGCGGATCATAGAGGATTATCGGGCGGCGGCGCCGTTTTACGCGCTGTTGCGCGAGTGCATGATCCCAAAGGCAGAGGAGGCGCGCGTATGACGGAAAGGTGGAAGCATCTGAAAAGCGGCACGGATATCCGCGGTGTGGCGTCAGAGGATGGAATCGCGGCGGTCACGCTGACGCGGAACGTAGGCATATCGGTAGGCAGCGCTTTTGTCCGCTGGCTGTCCGAAAGGCTTGACAAGCCTGCGGAAGCGCTTCGCGTCGCGGTGGGGCGCGATTCGCGCG
>WRGP01000053.1 GCA_009787135.1 Bacillota bacterium
CGCAAGCCTCATAGCGCGGGGCACCTCAACCTCCAGCGTTTTGCTGGGCATGCTTGAAAACAGGCTCCGATAGGGCGCGCAATACTGGATGGAAAGTCTTCCGTTTTTGAGGCGGTACTGCAGCCGCTCATGCTCTTTCAAGTCGCGGTTTGCCTGCTCGGTGAACACAATACGGGCGGTGTCCGTAAAGCGCAGGTTTACCTTTCCCGCGACCCAGTCGATTTCAATGGCGTCCATGCTTGCGCCTACAGGCAGCGAAGCGCCGTCAGCCGTGTATTCCTCCGCGTCGGCAAACGTAAAGCTGTTTCCAATGCTAAAATCCCCGAAGATAAGATCCTGAAACACATTGCCGCCCGAAAGGCCTATGACGAGCACCGCGGCCAGTATCAGGGCCACAATGCCCCAGATAGAAATACGGAGTATGGCGGACATCAAAACACCTACTTTCTCTTGATCTGCAAAAACGCCTTCACGACGTTGCTAAGGGCAACACCAAGGGGTAGCAATACCCAGGTGATGTGCCAGGCGTCCGTGGCAAAGCTGATGATGAAATAGAACGCGACGGAGGAGAGCACGATCGCGCCGCTCACGCGCCCATATAGTTTCTTTGGATTGGGTTTGAACACAATTTTCAGCAGCTCCGAAACAGCCGCGGCAAACAGGAAGATCACCCAGGAGATATACCAGTTGTCCGTCTCAAAGCTGTAGAGGATATACACCGCCGTCACCACCAGCCAAAACGCGCTTACAAGCGATTGGAAAAGCTTCTTGCGCTCCGCGTCCGGCTTCTCTTCCCAGTTTTCCAGGCTCTCCGCCTGCCTGTCCGCGGCGCGCGGATTCATCAGGCGGTTGAACACCAGCAGGCCCACACCCGCCGCGATCATGGCGAACAGCAGCAATACGCCCATGCGGTTCCTAAAGAGCAGAAGCGGCGCGGGGCTTACGATAAACAGCATGGTTGCCGTGGATACCGCAGTGGCGGAGCGCCTGAGCATCTCCTCGGGCGTGGGCGGCGGGGGCGCGTACACGGGCTCAGGGTCCATGCCATCTATACTATCCATGCCATGAATGACGATAGTCTCATCCTCGCCCTCCGCATAGAAGGGATCGTCCTTGCGCAGTTCCCGCACGAGATCGCCGATATCGCCAATGCTGGCGGCGGCGATCTCAAAGGCGGCCTCCTCGCTCTTGCCCTGGGCAAGCAGATCATTGAATTTTTCCATGAGGTTTTGGACCATCTCTTCCTTTAGCTCCAATACCTTGCGCGAATGCGGCACGCCACGGAACAGGTCGTCAATCATCCGAATAAACCTAATTTGCATAGTCCCCCTCCTCGGCGATCAAAATGTCAATCAATTCCTTGGCTGCGTTCCACTCCACCTTCAGCCGCGCGAAGGTCAGCCTTCCCTTGGTGGTGATGGCGTAATACCTGCGCCGCGCGCCCGATGTTTCATTGCCCCAGTAGGAGGCGATGAGCCCTCCCTCCTCCAGGCGCCGAAAAGCGGTGTATAAGGTTGCTTCCTTGAGTTCGTACTGCCCCGCGGTTTTCTGTTGGATCGACTTGTTGATCTCATAACCGTAGCTGTCGTGGGACAGCAAGTTGGCCAAGATAATCGTTTCCGTATGCCCCCGGATCAGATCAGACGCGATGGACACCAGCTTCTCCCCCCTTCCCCATGACTTATTATAGCCAGTTTACTTCGCCTGTCAAGGTATATTTGGTTTAGAATTAGATTAGAAATGATATTAATTTTCAAAGGCCGACCCGCCGCTTGCCCTGTGCCCCGATTTTAAACTTGAGCGGCGATCCTCAAAAACAAAACTTTCCCATGCTTTGTTTTTATGCTATACTGCCCAATATTTCATAAGAAAGGAATCTGATTATGTCCGCGAAAGTACTATTTGCGCCCATGGCGTACGCGCGCTATGAGGCCACCCAAACCCTGCCGGAAAAATTCACCCGCCTTCTCGAAAGGTCAGGCCTCGCACAAAAAGTCCATGGGAAGACGGTCGCTATCAAGATGCACGTGGGCGCCGGCATCGGCTACTCTACCATTCCGCCCGTCTTCGCGCAAAAGCTCGTATCCTTTGTAAAGGCCGGCGGGGGAAACTGCTTTATCACGGATCATTATCTCTATGAGCGCCATCCGGAGCAGCGCGGGTATACGGAAATGAACTTGGGCTGCCCGCTGCTGGACGATTGCGGGCATCTGGGCAAATACTACTACGAAAAGGAAGTCCATTTCAAATCGTTCCGGCACGTGGACGTGGCGGGCCTGATCCACGACGCGGACTTTCTCATTGATTTTTCCCATGTGAAAGGGCATGGCGCCTGCGGGTTTGGCGGGGCGTGCAAAAACATTGCCATGGGCTGTGTGACAGACAGGACGCGCCAGGAAATCCATGGCCTGGAGGGCGGCCTGATATGGGATACCTCCAAATGCATCCATTGCGGTCAATGCATCGCTTCCTGCAACCATCATGCCAACAGCTTTAACGAGGAAAAGGAATACAGCATCTTTTACCACCACTGCACGCTGTGCCAGCACTGCCTCAAGGTATGTCCCACCGGCGCGATTGCGCTTGACAGCCATGGCTACGCTGATTTTCAGACCGGCATGGCCCTATGCACCAAGACGGTACTCGATACGTTCGCGCCGGAGAACATCTACTATATTAATGTGCTCACGCAGATCACCGCGCTGTGCGACTGCTGGGGCATCACCACGCCTTCGCTGGTACCGGACATTGGCATCATGGCGTCAGATGATATCGTGGCGGTGGAGCGTGCCAGCCTGGACGCCATTAAGGCGGAAGATCTGATCCCCGTTGGCGTGCCGGCGGGCATGGAACTGCGGCCCGGCGGGCACCTCTTTGAGCGGCTGCATGGCAAAAACCCGTATGTGCAACTGGAAAAGCTCGAGGAACAAGCGCTTGGCAGCCAGACGTACGCGCTGGAGATGGTGGAATAACGCTTAGCGCCATGGCAGGACGCTCCGCTTTCCCTGCCATGGCGTATCCCCAAAGAGCGGATCTCTCGCTCGTTCAGCATCCTTGCATTTCCCTACATCAGCTTCTTCTTGCGCCCTTCCAGCAGCTTTTCCATCGTGGCCGCCGGCACCTGCTCAGGCTTTCCATTCTCTTGCCCGCCGGGCCTTCCCCTTTTTGCGGCCGTCCTTGGCGGATTTTCCTCTTTCCTTTTCTCCTGTTTTTTCGCCGGCAGCCAGCGTTCCCACGCGAGCCGGCGCTGGGCCACGTCCAGCACGAACAGGAGCAGGCAGACCGTCAGCAGCGCGGGGGTTATTTCATGCCGGCCGCGGGTTTGGCTTCCCCGCTCCGTAAACATCTCCGAGGCGTCCGTCAGCATCCTTCCCCCGGTTTCGCGGGCGATCTCCATGAGCAGCGACTTGCCGTCCCGGCCGCGAATGTCAAACTCTTCGGCATAGCCGACCGTAAGACCCGATTCCAGCGTGCGCAGCAAAGTATCCCCCCGCCGCTGCTCCACCCGCACGGCATACGCGCCCTCCCGCGACGCGTCTATAACGCCTTCATAGACGCCGGGCGCCGTCGCATAGAGGGCTGCCCGCGCCTGGCTGCCGTCCGGCATGAGCACGAGAGCCTCTGTCGTCAGCCCCTCTTCCTCCGCGTCCACCGCGTAGCGAAGCTTTGCCGTATCGCCCTGGCGGGTGATCGAAAACTCCCCCTCACCCTCCTCCGCGGGCAGGATGTGCGAGATCATGCCCGCGAAAAACGCCGCCGCCTGTTCCCAGGCAAGAAAGCCGCCCGTCCACGCGCCGGATACGTCGCTCGTCCATGCCAGGCTGCGGCCCGCGCCATACTGCCACCACGCCAGCAGCGGCTCGTCACGGTCC
>WRGP01000054.1 GCA_009787135.1 Bacillota bacterium
GCGTAAAGGACGCGTGCAGGCCGAACAGGCCGGCTAGCCGGTCGCCGTCCCGCTTGCGGCAGGCGGAAAGCCAGCTGAGATTTTCGTCGATGAGCGCGTTGGCCACGGCCTCCCCGTCGCGGTCGGACACCTCCAGAGCCAGCGAAGCGCGCAGGCCCAGCGCGTCGGCCACTTCACCGATGGCGTGAAGGCTGCCCTTTGCGGCGTTTGGCGACGCGTGGTGGTCAAAGATGGTGGTAACGCCGTTGCGGATGCAATCCAGCAAGGTAACATACGCGCTATAGGTGATGTCCTCCAGCGTGAGCGCCTTGTCCAGGCGCCACCAAAGCCCCTCCAGCACCGCGAGAAAATCCTTGGCCGGCGGGGTGTTCAGGTTCATGCCGCGCGCGAAGGCGCTGTAGATATGGTGATGCACGTTGATGAAGCCCGGCAGGATCAACCTGCCACGGGCATCGATGAACTCGGCGCGGGGGTATCGCTCCATCAGCGGTTTGGTCGGCCCAACGGATACGATGACGCCTTGATCTATGGCCACGCACCCGCTCGAAAGGATCGTCATGCTTTCGTCAAAGGATAGGACCGTTCCGTTTCCAACCAACAGCATGTTTTTCCCTCCCCGTGTTTCTTTTGCGGTATAATTGTACCAGAATTTAGCGGGAAAAGCGAGAGGGGAGAGTGCAATTGGTTTATGTGCAGTTCATGCGTTTGCCGTGCTATAAGATATTCCCGAGCGTCAAATCGTCGCGGTGGTGTAAATGATCCAGCGCCTCCATAAGGGCCGCCGAATGCTCAAAAAGCAGGGATGTGTCGCCAAGCGCCAACCCCACCTGCAAGCCCTGCAGATGGATGGATACCGCGTCCGTATCCGCATGCGGCACCCACACATGGAGCAGCTTCTCCCTGGTTTCCCATTCCGCTATGATCCGCTTGAGCGTATGCCGCGCGCCCTCCATATCTCCGGCGCGCGCGCTCTCTTCCACGCGTTGAATTTCCTCCCGGTAGGTTTTTGAAATATGATGCGTATACGCCATGCTCGCGATGCCCAGCGCCAATATCAGGGGGAATGTTATCGCGATGGACAATATCTTTTTGTGCATTACCAACCCACCTTTTCCGCGTTCAAAACCCGCGCGATTTTCATGCGGGGTTTATTGCCCCGCCCCTGGGCGAACAGCATGCCCTGGGTGTCCAGGCTGGCGAGAAACACTTCCGCCGGGCCGTGAAAGCCAAGACCCTCCAGCGTTTTGTTCAGCCAGTTGACGTCAAGCCCGCCTACCGTAAGATTTTGGTGCTGAATATCACCATCCAGCACCAGGGTGAGCGGGATGCCCTCATAGCTCACCGAAAGGCCCATATCCTCCGGGGATAGCGGACGTTTTTGCGCGTGGGGAAACACGCTCATCTTGCCGCTTGTTTCTAAAATCGCCGTGCAGACATCCGCCGGGTTTTCGATGCCGCCCGCGCGGACCTCCTCAAGGAGGTCGTTGAGATCAAAGCAGTTACGCCGAAGCTCGTCCTCCTGTACGACGCCCTTTTTGATCAATATGCTGGGCGTCCCGCTGATCAAGGCGCGAAGGCGCTGGCTTTTCAGGCTGGCAATGGATAGCGCGCTGTGCAGCATCATCAGCGTAAGCATGGGCACAATACCGTACAGAAGCGGCAGGCTGATATCCTCCATGGGCGTGGCGGCCAGTTCCGCGATCATGATCGCGATCACCAATTCATACGGCTGCAGTTGGCTGATTTGACGCTTGCCCATGATGCGCATCATAAGTACCGCCATAAAGAATAGGATTGTCGCGCGAACCAAAACCGTTATCATGGGATGCCTCCGAAAAAATTGATAACCGTAGTATGATACGAATTGCATTTCAGCATTCGTTATAGTATACTTCCTCTATGTTGTTATCAGTTGTTGTGCCCTGTTATAATGAAGAAGAGGCGTTGCCGTATTTTAAGGCGAAATTTGACGCGGTCGTTTCGTTGCTGCCGGATGTTGCGTTTGAATTGCTGCTCGTCGATGACGGTTCCAGGGACGGAACCCTCGCGCTCGCGCGGCGGTACGCGGTGGAGGATGAGCGTGTAATCGTCCTGTCTTTTGCCCGCAACTTTGGCAAGGAGGCCGCGCTGCTGGCCGGCCTTGCGCATGCCAAAGGCGATTTGGTATCCGTCATGGACGCTGATTTGCAGGATCCGCCAGAGCTGCTTGCGGATATGCTGCAAATGATGCGCGAAACGGGCTGCGACTGCGTGGCCACCCGCCGCGTCACGCGCGCGGGGGAGCCGCCCGTGCGTTCATTTTTCGCGCGCGGGTTTTACCGTGTAATCAACCGCTTTTCCGCGGTCCAAATCGTGGATGGCGCGCGTGATTTCCGCCTGATGACGCGCGAGATGGCGGACGCGATTGTGCGGCTTCCCGAGCGGCGCAGATTTTCCAAAGGCCTGTTCGCCTGGGTGGGCTTTGATACGCGGTATTTGGAATATGAGAATATAGAGCGCGTGGCGGGCGTTACGAAGTGGTCCTTTTGGGGCTTGTTTCGATACGCGCTGGAGGGCATCATCAGCCTGACGGTGGCGCCTCTGTTTATTTCCTTTGTGCTTGGCGCGGCGTGCGCGCTTGGCTGCGCGGCCCTGCTGTGTTTTGGCGCCTGGCTTGAAGCGCTGCTGTGCGGCCTGGCGGCGTTGATTCTCACGGGAATCGGCGTGCTGGGCATGGTGCTGGCGCGCGTCTTTGAGGAGGTTAAAGGACGGCCTGTTTACATATTAAAAGAAGAGAAAGATAAGCTAAAAGAAGAGAAAGATAAGGAATAGCACCATGCCGAGGATCAACGCATATGTGGCCGTAACATTTTTGTGTTTTTTTAACATTTTATCTATTATTTAAAACGCTTGACGAAACTGTTAAAATTATATATAGTATGAATATAGTTTTGGCAAATGTCCAATTTAGAAAGGGAGGATACCTCAATGAAAAAAACCTTGGCGCTGCTCTTATGCCTTGCGATGGCCCTGTCCTTTGCGCTGACATGCGCGTCGGCGGAGGGTGTCATCAACCTTTACACGTTCACCGATGAAGTGCCCAGGATGATCGAGCGGTATAAGGAGCTGCACCCGGAATTCGACTATACCATCAACCTGACCCAAATCGCCACCACGGACGGCTTGTATCAGCCCGCGCTGGACCAGGCGCTCATGGCCGGCGGCGCGGACGCCCCGGACCTGTACTGCGCGGAGTCCGCGTTCGTGCTCCGCTATACGCAGGGCGACATGGCGGAATTCGCCGCGGCGTACGCGGATCTGGGCATTGATGTGGAGGCCGCCATCAAGGCCGCCGACATCGCGCAGTATTCCGTGGATATCGGCACCCGCCCCTCGGATGGTCAGGTCGTTGGTTTGGGCTATCAGGCCACCGGCGGCGCGTTCATCTACCGCAGGTCTCTGGCGCTGGACACCTGGGGCACGGACGACCCCGCCGAGATTGCGAAGAAGATCGGCCCGGGCTGGGATCAGTTCTTTAAGGCCGCCGCGGAACTCAAGGAAAAGGGCTACGGCATCGTCTCCGGCGACGGCGATATCTGGCACGCGGTGGAGAACAGCTCCGAAAAGGGCTGGATCGTGGACGGCGAACTGTACATTGACCCGGCGCGCGAAGCGTTCTTGGATCTCGCCAAGGAACTCATGGACAACGGCTATCACAACGATACGCGCGACTGGAACGACGCGTGGTTCGCTGATTTCAAAGGCATTGGCGAGCAGCCCATCTTCGGCTTCTTTGGCCCCGCGTGGCTGATTAACTACGTCATGGCCAAAAACTGCGGCGGGGAAAAGATTGGCGAAGGCACTTATGGCGACTGGGCGGTCTGCGAGCCCCCGATCGGTTTCTTCTGGGGCGGCAC
>WRGP01000055.1 GCA_009787135.1 Bacillota bacterium
TATCGCCTCGCAATTTTGCTTCAATGATTCGTTTACGTAAGTCATTTGATAGTGGTTTCGGCATTCTGAAAACATCCTTTCATCTTCATGCCTTCAGTTTATCACTTAGTATATATTTTGTCAAATTGCTATAGAAACCCAAAAATATCCAGCCAATAGACAAAAATTTGTCAATTATTGTCTAAAATAAACTTGTCAACTTGTAAACAAAATGCAAAGAACGGTAAAGACAATATCACAACGGCATAATCATTTGTTAACCTCTGTACATTTCTCTGCATTCCTGATGAATCGGGACGGATTTTCATTGCTTGTTATGGGATTTACGGCCTTTTTATGTATTTAGAAGCAATTTCGTGATGCATTTCGTGATGCATAGTTCAAAAAAACGGCATCGGTACCGAACATCTGTTTTCGTTATCGGTCAAGGGTGATCGTTCAAGAATGTAGGTATATCAACAAAAAATGAGGAACCCTGATATATCAGGGTTCCTCGTTGTGGTGGAGGCGGGGGGAGTCGAACCCCCGTCCGAAAATCCGAAAGCCCAAGCATCTCCGAGCGCAGCCTATGTTTTATATTTCCCTTCAGCGGCCTCCCATAGGCAGGATGCCGCCCCCGGTAGCTTCATAATGCCAGCCGCGCCGCAAAGCTTAGGCGGGCCCGTTCCCTACTTCAATGACGCCGGGGATTCAAGCAGTAGGCGCTTGAGTCCGACGCGTGGCCACTAGGCCGCGAACGCCAAAGCGTTATTATCGTTGTTGACAGTTATACTTTTCCCGATTTTTGCGCGGTTCGGGGCCGCGGCTCGCTTCCTGAACCTCCGACAATCCCCGTCGAAACCAGTACGCCCCCTTATTCATTACTGCTTCATCGCCCTCTCCATGTCACGCCGGGCGGAACGCTCCGCAGCGTCGTCCCGCTTGTCGTACACTTTTTTGCCTTTGCACAGCCCGAGCTCCATTTTCATCCGCCCATCCTTGAGGTATACCTTCAGCGGCACCAGCGCATACCCTTGCCGCTGCACCAAGCTGCCAAGTTTGGCGATTTGCGCCCTGTGCAGCAACAATTTTTTGGGCCGCATTGGATCCCTGTTATAGATGTTGCCCTTTTCGTAGGGGCTGATATGCATGCCAAACGCAAACATCTCCCGATCCTTCACGGCGCAATAACTTTCTTTGAGGTTCACATGGCCCAGGCGAATCGATTTGACCTCTGTGCCATGCAACGCCAGCCCAGCCTCGTAAGAATCTTCCACAAAATAATCGTGACGCGCCTTGCGGTTGACCGCGATAACTTTTTCTCCGCGTTCACGCGCCATGCCGTTTCCTCCTTAAGAATGGTGCTTCTTAGTATAGCATGGCTTTTCGAAAATAGCAAACAATGCCCGGTTACTCTTTGAACAATGCATCCGCGTTGCATCGCAGTTCCACATAAGGTATAATGGCTTCACAAACCGAAAAGAGGAGCAAGCCTATATGGAAAAAATCGAATACAGGCTTGTCACGCCGGAGGAAGAGCTGCATGTCGCCCGCCTGCAGGACATGGTGTTCTCGCTGAACTGGGATGAAAAGCAGATACGCGAAAAAATTGAGAAAGGGGAAAGAGGCGGCCACACCTATGGCGCGATTGGCACAAACGGGCGCGTGCTGGCCGGTATGGAGGTTATTCCTTTTACCATGTGGTTTGACGGGCAAAGGGTTCCCATGTACGGCGTTGGCGGCGTGGCATCCGCGCCTGAGAGCAGGCGGCAGGGGAATATACGCGGAATATTTCGAAAGGCCTTTGAGGACATATATGAAAAGGGCGCGGTATTCTCGCACCTGTACCCTTTTTCGCATGACTATTATCGAAAGTTCGGATACGAGCAGTGCGGGTGGGCAAAGGCATATACCCTGCCGATTGCCCCCGGCCGCAAGCTGCCCAATGGCGGAAGCGCGCATGAATTCCTCCAGGGCGACAGCGCGCGGGAAGCGCTCGTCGCGGTCTACGAAGCTTTCGCGTCAAGGCATACCATGATGATCTCTCGCACACAAAAGCGCTGGGATGAGGTGTTTGCCATTTCCCTCTTCGGCGCGGACCGGCTGTACTATTGGAAGGACGCGAAAGGCGCCATCAAGGCATGGGTGAAGTTCAAGCGGAACAACGAAAAAATACAGATACAGGATATCGTATGGCTGGATCCGGAAAGCATGCTCGGCATGTTGCAGTTCATAGGCATGTTTGAGGGCGCCGCGGAAAAGATGGCCTTCACGGCAAGCCCAGAGTTTGTCGCGGAAATCTATTGGAACAACGTATACGATGTCGCCATGGAAGCAGCCTGGCTGGGCATGGCCCGGGTCGTCAACGTGAAGCGCGCGCTGGAGCTGATGCGCAAACCCGAAGGGGATGGTGCGTTTACCGTCAAAGTGGATGATGATTTCGCGCCATGGAACAGGCATACGTATGCTATCGAATTCGGAGGCGGCAAGTGTTCGGTAGCGATTGCAGAAACAGCGGATGCGGACATTGAGACAACGGAGCGTGCGCTGGCACAAATGATCTTCGGCGCGTATCCCCTCGAGCGGATCGCGGCCAGGGCCGACGTGCGGATCAACGGCAATCTGTCCATGCTTCAAAAGGCTTTCCCCACGAAGAACCTGCTGATCACGGATTTTTTCTAAAGGCGCTGCGTAAGTCCGCATAAGTTATCATGTTTCCCGTTCCTCGTCCCAGATTTTCCGCTTCGCCCCGTCGTCCAGCAGTCGGTACAGCCCGTCCTCGTCGCCCTCCTGAAGCGCCGCCCGATATTCCGCCAGATGCCCGATCAGCTCGTCGATCTCAAACAGGAGGTTCCCGCGGTTCTCCAGGAACAGCTCCGTCCACATGCCGGCGTGAAGCTTGGCCACCCGGGTCAAATCCTTATAGCTGCCGGCGGAGAAGCTTTTGCGCTGCCCCAGCGTTGGGCTCTTCACATACGCGCTGGACGCGATATGGGCCAGCTGCGAGGTATACGCGATCACAGCGTCATGCTGGGCGGGATCCACAATCTTCACCTCCCCAAACCCCGCGTGAAGCACCAAGGCGCTGGCGGCCTTCAGCGCGCTTTCCTCGGTATGCTGGTCGCGGCAGAGCAGCATGGTCGCGCCTTCAAAAAGGCTGACAAACGAATGTTGATACCCGCTTTTCTCGATGCCGGCCATGGGATGGCCGCCGATAAAGCGTACGCCGCGCTCGGCGCAAAAACCCGACAACTCGCGGCAAATCCGCGTTTTCACGCCCGCCATATCCATAACAATCGCGCCTTTTTTCATCAGCTTCGCATGCTGCCTGACATAATCGATCACGCGCTGCGGATAGAGCGCTATGAGCAAAATGTCACACGCGCCAAGGGATGCGCCGTCCAGCGCGCCGTCCAGCGCGCCGTCCGCAAGGGCCGCGTCCACGACATCCTGGCTTTGATCCGCGCCAAGGACATGATAGCCGTCCGCCGCTTTGAGCGCTTTGCACAAGGACCCGCCAATCAGCCCAAGGCCGACCACGCCTACGTTCCTCTTTCTCATCGCAGCGCTCCCGCGATAGCGCGCACATCTTGGCAGAGCCTTTCAAACGCTTCGGGCGTCAAGGACTGCTGGCCGTCGCAGAGCGCTTTTTGCGGATCGTTATGCACTTCGACAATGAGCCCATCCGCGCCCGCCGCGATGGCCGCCAAGGCCATGGGATGCACGTATCTGGCATAGCCGGTGCCGTGCGACGGGTCCACGATCACGGGCAGGTGGGAATGTTCCTTGACCACAGGGACGGCGGAAATGTCCAGCGTATTTCGCGTTGCCACCTCAAACGTGCGGATGCCGCGCTCGCACAGAATCACGTTTTCGTTGCCGCCCGCCATAATGTACTCCGCGCTCATCAGCCATTCCTCAATGGTGCTGGATAACCCTCTTTTGAGCAGAACAGGCTTGCGGCTCTT
>WRGP01000056.1 GCA_009787135.1 Bacillota bacterium
GTGTCAGCGGCTCGGATAACTATGACTCGTATTTAGTGGAGGCGGTGCGCGGGCAGGGCATTCCCGTCGTCATCGGCCACAGGGCGGAAAACGTGCGCGGCGCGGACCTGCTGGTCTACTCCGCGGCGATTTCGCCCGAGAACCCCGAGCGGCTGGAGGCCAGCCGCCTGAACATCCCGCAGATGGAGCGCTCCACACTGCTGGGGCAGCTGATGCAGGGGTACGGGCAAGCGGTTGGCGTTTCCGGCACGCACGGCAAAACCACGGCGACGGCCATGCTCAGCCAGGCGCTTGTCGCCGCGGGCCTTGACCCTGCCGTGCACATCGGCGGAAATTTTGATTTTATCGGCGGCGGCACGCGCATCGGCGCCAAGGATATTTTTGTGGCCGAGGCATGCGAGTTTCACGCAAGCTTTTTGGAAATGCGCCCAACCGTGGCCGTCGTGCTCAATATCGAGGAAGATCATTTGGACTATTACCGTGATCTGAACCACATCACGGAAACATTTGGCCGATTCGTGGCAATGGTACCGCCCGACGGTTTCTTTGTCGGCAATGGCGACGATCCAAACGTGCTTGCGCTCATGGCGCGGGCAAATTGCCGGACAGTGACCTTTGGCTTTTCCAAAGATAACCAATGGAAGCCTGCCAATCTGGCCTACAGCGAATACGGCTGCGGGACGTTTGACGCGTCGTATAACGGCAGTATACAGGCGCGCGTGGCGCTTCGCGTGGGCGGCGCGTTCAACGTGCTCAACGCGCTCGCGGCGATAGCCGCGGCGCACGCGCTGGGCGCGGATATGCGCGCCGCCGGCCGGGCGCTTTCCGACTTTGCGGGCGTGCACCGCCGCTTTGAGCACACGGGCACCGTGGGCGGCGTAAAGCTTTACCACGACTATGGCCATAACCCCACCGAAATGCGCGGCGCGCTCTCCGTAGCAAAGCGGCAGCCGCACCGCCGCCTCTGGGCCGTGATGCAGCCGCATACCTACTCGCGCGTGAAGCGCCTGTTCAAGGAGTATATTCATTGCTGCGACGACGCGGACGAGGTGCTCGTGACCGACATCTACGCCGCGCGGGAGAGCGACCCGGGCGATATTCACAGCGGCATGCTTGTGGAGGAAATGCGAAAGGCGGGCGTAAACGTACATCTCACCCCCACCTTTGACGATACGGAAAAGTACCTGCGCGAGCACTGGCAGCCCGGCGATTTGGTGCTGACCATGGGGTGCGGGAATATCAACGAACTAAATGAGCGGATTGAGAAGAATTTCCTTGCTGAAAACCAAGAATAGGGTTGTCGTGCCGGGTATTCCCTAGCGCGGCAACCCCTCTGGTCATTGCATGCGTACGCGTTCGTCCGCTTTGCGTTCTATCCAGATTTTCATGTCATCCGTTAGGAGAAGCTATTCTTGTGTGCGCCACCAATACCCATCCGCGAATTTGCCCATTGGTCACCAAATACCAATCAACGCCGTCGATCTTCTGTACTGATTCTACCACGAACGTATAGCCTTTGCTCAAAATGCCTATTACGCGCGAGCCGACCGATGCTTGTTCATATAGCTTTACATCATCTTGGGTAATCTCCACATACCCGAGTATTTGATTAGGAGCGTAGCCGCCGTCTATATACCCCCAGCCAGCAATGGGGGTGCGAGCCGGGACTGGCGTGGGCGTGGGAACTGGGGTGAGAACGTAGCCGCCATTGCCGCCGCCACTATTGTCTCGGCGCACAAAGCGATAGGTACCCTTTGTCAAATAGCTCTGCGTGCCGCCCGGCCTTCTGCTTTCAGTAATGGTCATGGTGATAACGTCTTCATTCGGCAAAAATGTCAGGCTGCCCTTAAACACCGAGTCACCATCTGTGCAGGCGAACGTATCAGAGAATCCCGTTGCGTTATAGGTAACATTGCCCGAGGTTTCGCCCTTAAAACCCCCGGTCCGGTACACAAACACCTCAAACGCGATGCCATTTTTCCCAATACCGTTCATTTTCCCAACACCTTGAATATATAGCTCGTGATCATATATGTCAGAGCCAGTTCCGGTACCGTTGGAGGCTTGGATTTTTTGCTCCCCCTCCAGATGCCACGTTCGACCCACACGCCCATTTCCGGAATTGGCAATGCTAACACCTTCCATGAAAGGCCGCAAGCGCGACAGAAGGTTATCGGAATTGCTCGAGCCACTATTGTTGTAGCCACTATTGCCATAACCACTATTGCCATAACCACTGTTGTTGTAGCCACTATTGCCGTAGCCGCTGTTTCCGCTTCCGCCCGCGCCGCCCGGCGTTGGATAGCGGTACGCGATGATCTCGTTTTGGGTCGCCACGTCCACATATTGGCCGGACACCCAGCCCCGGATTGTATCGCCTATCAGGTAATACCAGTTAACGGAGCTGCCGCTCTCTATAACATTCTTAAAGCCGGCGACCCTGAATATATCGCCCCGATTGACCCATCCCATTGCCGACGCTTTGGCTGACGGGGCGCTGCGCACGTTCACTTTGTTCGTGTTCACCCGCATACAGCCGACAAGCAGGCTGCCGCCGGCGCTGGTCGCGGGGTTAAAATAAGCGTTCATCTCGGATTGGGTCATCTCATGCACGTAGGATCCATGCACCCAGCCCTCGGGCTGTTCCGCCCATCCGGTCGTCAGATAATACCATTTTACGCCGTCCACCATCTGCGTCGCGGTAATCACCATTACGTCGTCCTTGCTCACCCATGTGATGGCCGGCCCGACGGTTGTGGTCTTCTCGCGGATGTTCACCTTGTTCATGAGAATCCGCGCATAGCCGCTGGCAGGGATAACATCGCCGCTTCGCCCAGCGGCGGCAGCGCCTGACGCCATCGCCAAGGTCATCAAAAGGATAAGCGATAGCGCTCCGATTCGTTTGGTTGTCGTCCACATAGTGCTGTTACCTCCGAAATTAAGTAGCGTTACAAAAAGTCTCCATACCAATAAACGGCCAACAATGGCATATTCTTCCCGGCCCGCTATAAAATTACAGAGGCTGCCATGATATTACAAGAACACCCGCTGCCGCCGCGTGTAATACGTCTGTTTCTTATCAATATATTCCCGCAAAATCACATCGCCCTCCTCCGTCCGCGCCTTCTTATGGTTATGCACGCGCAAAAAGCTTCGTTCCTCCCCGCTGATCGCGTCCGGGCAAATGCGCTCCAGCTGCTCTATGGCGTCCCGAAGCACCCACCCGACCGCGTCATACAAACCGCGCAGATCCTTTTCAGGGATCTTGCCCGCGATGGATTTGGGCGAAATATCCGCCTTCCATAAAATTTCATCCACATAGGCGTTCCCAATCCCCCGTATGGCCTGCTGGTTGATCAGAAACGCCTTGATGCCCTTGCCTGCGTGTCTGTGAATGGTTTTCACAAAATATTCGTAGGTGAACCGTTCCGACAGGGCGTCCGGCACGGCGGGCCAAGCCGGGCTGAGCGTCGCCTTGCACATGCCGCTGTAATCGGTGACGGCCAGGGCCTCATCCCCCTCAAAGCGCAGGGCAAGCACCTTATGCTGGGCGCTTGGCACGGCATCCCACGCAAGGATGGAAAACCTGCCATGCAGCATCAGATGCACGCTGAACACCTGCCCGCCGGACAGCGTAAAGAAAAGCTCCTTGCCGTTTCGGTCAACGGCGTCCACCGTCTTCCCCCGCAGCGCCTCGCGGAAAACGGCCGGCGTGGCGCTGACCTTGTACGGGTTTGCCTCCGCCTGGGCAATGGTTTTGCCCAGAATAAACTTTCGCAGATTTTTCGCGTACAGGTGCAGATCTGGCAACTCCGGCATGTCGCGGCATCCTTTCCTACGGCGCTTTCGACCCTGTGATCTCCTCGCGGTAGCGCTCCATCATGCGCTTGAACAGATCGCCCGTGGTGGGCGGCGTCCAGCTGATGGCGTTTGCACCCGCCTCAATCGTCGCCTCTATGCTCTCCTCCGTGGCGCCGCCCGTAGCGATGACCGGCACGGCGGGATG
>WRGP01000057.1 GCA_009787135.1 Bacillota bacterium
CGGCTCGTCCGTTATCTCTCTGATCTTTCTGGTCGGTATTTTAGAGAGGTTGATGATATCAAAATGCCGCTCGAAAAATTCCTCACACGCTTTTTTGGCGGGCGCGGAATCGTAAAAAACATGCAGGGCGTAATAATCCTTATATTCCGGGTAAATCCCGTATGCCGCGAAGCCGCCGCCCAAACCGTTGGAACGGTCGTGCATGACGGTGATGGATTTAATGATTGATTCGCCGTTCATGCGCTTTCCGGACTTATCAATAATACCTGATATGGCGCAGCCGGACGGTATTCTGATATGCCCTTCCTTTTGTTGCATACAAACAGCCTCCTGTCCCACAATAAAAACGCTCATCACCTGATACGTGAACAGGGCAGTTGAGGATTCGGCTTATGAACCGACCTTACCAGCTCCCGCATCGTTTGATGAACGCCTTTGTTCTACCGTGATAGGGTACACCAATATAACTAGATAGTCAATAGGTTCTTCGGTTTTTAGTTTTTTGCGCAAATGGCAAGTTATTGCTCTCCCCAGCCAAACGTTGCACAAATCAGGCGGCGAAAGCCGCGGATTCGTGCATGAAGCGGGAACGAATTTCATCAGGTCTGCGCTGGCACGGCGAAAACTAAAAAAATTAAACGAATGGTTCGATTCAGCATTGTGGATATTGTCTATAAAAGTTAAAGTGCATATAGATTGCCGCAAGTCTTGACAACCTGCCAAACAGCCTGTACAATATTTCTGTTAAGCTTGGTTGGCACATAGCCGTCCGGCTATCAACCGCCTGACTGTTCGGAAAG
The DNA here is from genome assembly GCA_009787135.1 of Bacillota bacterium. Lineage (GTDB taxonomy): Bacteria > Bacillota > Clostridia > Christensenellales > Aristaeellaceae > Avichristensenella. The sequence goes on from WRGP01000057.1 coordinate 801, forward strand.
GGTACAGGGCAAGCGGCAGCGCTTTGTCCTATCTTTATAAAGCCATCTGCGGGATGGGTCTACCCTTTTATAACAATCGGCGCCGGGCTTATTTGCTCGGCTTTTTTAGCGAATTCTAGGATAAAAGGAGGGGTTATGGCAATTGGAGGCGCTATGGATTGCTATAGCGGCAGTCGCCGCTGGTGTGATAGGCCTTGCAATAGGCTATCATTATCGCAAAAACGCGACGGAAAACAAAATTGGCCGCGCGGAAGAATACGCGAAGAACCTGCTGGATGACGCGCAAAAGCGCGCGGAGGAACACAAAAAAGAAAGAATTCTGGAAGCGAAAGAGGAGATACTCAAGCTCAAAAACGAGTTGGACCGCGAAATTCGCGACCGGCGCAATGAGCTCACCCGCAGCGAACGGCGGCTCACCCAGCGCGAAGAATCCTTTGATAAAAAGTCTGATAGCTTAGACGCGCGCGAGGAAACCCTGAACAAAAAAGTCGCGGATATCGTCAAGCTGGAAGAAAAAGCGCAGACGACGCTTTCCAGGCACCAGGGGGAATTGGAGCGTATCGCCAGCATGACGCAGGACGAAGCGCGCCAGATGCTCGTATCCCGCATTGAAAAAGAGGCGTACCATGACGCGGCGGTAATGGTGCGCGAAATCGAGTCTAACGCCAAAGAGGAATCCGAAAAGAAAGCGCGCAACATCATTACCCTGGCCATTCAAAAGTGTGCGGCGGATCATGTGGCCGAAACGACGGTCTCGGTGGTCAATCTGCCCAACGACGACATGAAAGGCCGTATCATTGGCCGGGAAGGCCGCAACATCCGCGCCTTGGAGACAGCCACCGGCGTCGATCTGATCATAGACGATACGCCGGAGGCCGTCATCGTTTCCGCCTTTGACCCGGTTCGCCGCGAGGTGGCGCGCCTGACGCTGGAAAAGCTGATACTCGACGGCCGCATTCATCCCGCGCGCATTGAAGAAATGGTAGAAAAAGCGCAGAAGGAAGTGGACAGCCAGATCCGCGAGGCCGGGGAGCAGGCCGTCTTTGAGACCGGCCAGCACAACATCCATCCCGAACTGGTCAAGCTGCTGGGCCGTATGCGCTACCGCACCAGCTATGGACAGAATGTGCTCAAACACTCCATTGAGGTCAGCCATCTGGCGGGCGTCATGGCGGCGGAGCTTGGCGCGGATGTGCAGCTTGCCAAGCGCGCGGGCCTGCTGCACGATATCGGCAAGGCTGTGGATCATGAGGCCGAAGGGACGCATGTTACCTTGGGCGCGGAGCTCGCGCGCAAGTATCGCGAGAGCCCGGACGTTGTGCACGCCATCATGGCGCATCACAACGACGTGGAGCCCGCCACCGTCGAGGCCGTGCTGGTGCAGGCGTCCGACGCGATTTCCGCGGCGCGCCCCGGCGCAAGGCGTGAATCGTTGGAAAATTACATCAAACGCTTGGAAAAGCTGGAGGAAATCTCCAACTCGTTCACGGGCGTGGAGAAGTGCTTCGCGATTCAATCCGGCCGCGAAGTGCGCGTCATGGTCAAGCCGGACGACATTACCGATGCGGGCACGCTGGTGTTGGCGAAGGAAATTGCCAAGCGGATTGAGCGCGAGATGGAGTATCCAGGCCAAATCAAGGTCAATGTCATCCGAGAAACCCGTGCGGTTGATTTCGCGAAATAAGGGCGCGCAGGGGAGAACGCCAAGGGGCTCTGCCCCTTGGATCCCCGCCAGGGGAACAATTCCCCTGAACCCCTCTCTTTTTCGCCTCACGGCGGGAAAGTATTCATTGATATAGGCGTTTGGATATTGTTGTAATCCTTAACATACTGGAGCAGTCGCTCCAAGTGCCGTTGGTTCTGGGCATAAAAGATCGTTGAGAAATCAAAAAAATGAAGCCAGAAAAGGAGGCGCGGCGGCAGGCCGCACGATGTACGAGCGACGACGCCATGTGAAAAGAGGCGCGGGGAATGCGCGTTTCTGGCTTGATAAAGCACACGGGGCCGTTGCGGGATGGGCTGGCAGCGGCCTTTTTTGTGCCATGCGCCCCCGGTGTGTGCGCCTGGCACGTCTCCTTTTTTTCTTTCATGGCATCATATCTTCCTTTTGGATTGCATAGGTACTCTTGCATGGAAAGGAGGGATGCAATGGCTTTGCTGCATGGGCTGCGGCCGAGGCTTGCGGAGGTGAAAGCGCCGCGGGTGGTATCGCTTTTGTGCCTGCTTACGCTATGTGTATGTTATTGCGGCATGCAGCCGGGCGGCGACATGATGGTGCTGGCGCGCACGCGCGAGTTGCCCGTGTATTCGGTGGAAAGAAAAGATAAGGTGCTTTCCATCAGCTTTGACGCCGCATGGGGAGGGGACCAGACGACCGCCATTTTAGACATCTTGGATGAGTATGGCGTGAAGACGACATTTTTCCTGGTCGGCATCTGGGTGGAGCGGTACCCGGAGCTCGTAAAGGAAATCGTGCGGCGTGGACACGAGATTGGCAACCATTCGACAACGCATCCGGAGATGTCCAAGATCTCCGAGAGCAAGATCCGCGACGAGCTGAAGGTGACCAGCGATCGGGTAGAACAGCTGACGGGCATTCGGCCCACGCTATTCCGGCCGCCATACGGCGACTATAACGATAAGGTGGTGACCGTGAGCCGGGCGGAGGGGTATGAGTGCGTGCAGTGGAATGTGGACTCTCTCGATTGGAAGAATCGAGGCGTGGACGACTTAATCAGGCAGGCGACAAAGAATAACAAACCGGGCGATATTGTACTGTTCCACAATGACTCGAAGTATATCGTGCAGGCGCTGCCGACCATCTTGAAGACATACCAGAACGGGGGATTTGAGATCATCCCGATCTCACAGATTTTGCTAAGCGGCGAGACGGAGATAGACCATACGGGGCGGCAACATCAGGTTCAAAAACAGGCCCGTGCTGACCTTTGGACACAATAAAGCACAAATTTACGAAGAAATAAGAGAGGATCGCAATGGATAAGCCAGTCAATGTACTCAGCCTTACGGGAACCATAGCGGAGATGCCTACGTTCAGCCACGATGTATTTGGGGAAGCGTTCTACCAGCTTGTGATGGCCGTGCCGCGCCTGTCCGGCGTGCATGACATGCTGCCCGTAACCGCCAGCGAGCGCCTGCTTGACTTGGTGTCGCCCGAGCCGAACCTGCCGCTGCATCTGGAGGGGCAGGTTCGCTCC
>WRGP01000058.1 GCA_009787135.1 Bacillota bacterium
CCGCTTAAGCAGCCCGCCGAGATCAAGGTGGACAACGAAGCCGCCAAAAAGTGGCTCGGAAGCGGCGCGCAGCCGACCGATACCGTTCGGATTCTGCTCAAGAAATCCGGCGCGATTGAGGGGTAAGCAATGGTTGAATTGGTACGTTTTATCGCCAGATCCCTGGTCGATACCCCGGAAGCGGTGGAAGTGCGGGAGATAGAGGAACAGGACGCCGTCGTCATAGAGCTTCGCGTCGCGCCCGACGACATGGGCAAGGTCATTGGCAAGCAAGGCCGCATCGCGAAGGCCATCCGCTCCATCGTCAAGGCCGCGACACTCAAAAACGCCAAGCCTGTGTTTGTGGAGATTCTCTAAGCATGCTGGACGAATACCTTGCCGTCGGGGAAATCGTCCGGCCCCAGGGCCTGCGGGGCGAAGTCAAAATCAAGCCCCTCACCGATAACCCCGACCGGTTTTTTGATTTAAAGCGCGTCCGCCTCCAGGGCAAGATGCGCGCTTTGCGTTCCCTGCGCGTGCATGAGGGCTTTGTGTACGCGCGGCTGGAGGGGGTCTACAGCCGGGACGCGGCCGACGCGCTGCGCGGGGTGCTGCTGTATATCCATCGGGACAACGCCGTGCCCCTGCCCGCGGACACGGATTTTATCTGTGACCTGATCGGCTGCGAGGCCGTTGACACCGAGGGCGTCAGCCACGGCGTGCTGAAGGATGTACTCCAGCCCGGCGGCGTGGATGTGTACGTGTTTCAAGGGCTAAAAGGCGAATTGATGGCGCCCGCGCTCAAGCGCGTGGTACTCGAGGTGGATGTGGCGAAAAAGCATATCCTGCTTGACGCGGACGGCCTTCGCGAGACAGCCGTGTACAATGAATGAAAATCACCATTTTAACCATCTTCCCGCATATGTTTGACTCCTTCCTGGACGGGAGCATCTTGGCACGGGCGCTCAATCAAGGCCTGCTCACCGTGGATGTGGTGGATTTGCGCCCTTTTTCTCAGCGAAAGCATAAGAATACGGACGACGACCCTTTTGGCGGCGGCGCCGGCATGGTTATGCTTGCCCAGCCCATTGTATCCGCCATGGCTGCCGTGGCCCCGGCGCCAGGCGAAGCGCGGCGCATTTACCTCTCGCCCCGCGGGCAACCGCTCACGCAGCGAAAGGCCGAGACGCTGGCGCGGGCCGCGCATCTGGTGCTCCTGTGCGGCCGCTATGAAGGGGTGGACCAGCGGGCCGTTGACCTGTGCATAGACGAGGAACTCTCCATTGGGGACTATGTGCTCACCGGCGGGGAACCTGCCGCCATGGTGCTGGTGGACTGCGTCGCCCGGCTGGTCCCCGGCGTGCTTGGGTGCGCCGAGTCGGCGGCGGAGGAATCCTTTGCCTCCGGCCTGCTCGAATACCCTCAATACACACGGCCGCGCAGCCTGAACGGCATGGATGTGCCTGAGGTGCTGCTGGGCGGCAACCACGCCCAAATTCTCAAATGGCGGCGCGAGCAATCCCTCCGCGTCACCTTTGCGCGGCGGCCCGACCTGCTGGAAACCGCGCCGCTTACGCCCCTGGAGCGCGCGCTCGTTGAGCGGTGGCGGGAAGACGGGGGGATGCCGGGACCAGCGCGTCCGTTATAAAGCGGGGCGTCAAAGACGGGCAAATGGCCGCTGCCGGGGTCGTCGCGCGCGTGCCCGCGGCGCTGATTTGTATGTTTTGCGGCGGTATTTGGCGGAGGGCGCGGCGAAGGGCGATTGGATTTGAGGGGGAAATGACGGACGGGATGGCCGGACGTATCATTACTTTGGGAGGATTGGCCCATGCAACACCTATCGCTAAACGGCGCATGGCAAATGTCCGCTGTGGGAGAAACCTGGAACATTGACGCGCGCGTACCCGGCACGGTATACGCTGACCTGCTGGCCGCGGGCCGCATGGAGGATCCGTTTTACCGCGAAAACGAGCTGGCGGCCTTTGCGCTGATGCGCAAGGACTATCGCTACCACCGCACGTTTGAGGCCTCCGAGGCGCTGCTGGCCTGCGACGCCATTCTCCTGCGCTGCGAAGGGCTGGATACGTTGGCGGCGATTCGCGTCAACGGCGTGGAGATCGCCCGCGCGGACAATATGCACCGGACATGGGAATTCGCGGTGGGGGAATACCTGCGCCGCGGCCTCAACGGGATAGAGATCACCTTCTTCTCGCCGCTTCGCTATGTGGCGGAGGCCTACGAAAAGCGCCCCGGCTGGGGAACCGGCGACGCGACGCCGGGCTTTCAGCATTTGCGCAAGGCGCATTGCATGTTTGGGTGGGACTGGGGCCCGCGCCTGCCGGACGCCGGGATCTGGCGCGGCATCTCCATTGTAGGCGTAGAGCGCGCGCGCATCGAGAGCGTGCTGGTGACGCAGGCCCATGCGCCGGATCGCGTGACGCTGTACATTGACGCCGCGCTGGATGCCTGCCGCGAGGAAAAATTTGAACGAATCGTCACAGTCACCGCGCCGGACGGAACGGTTTACCGGCCCGCCGGGGAGGATGATCTGACGGTAGAGATCGCGCGACCCTCGCTGTGGTGGCCCAGCGGCTATGGGGCTCAGCCGCTGTATACCGTGCGTGTGGAGCTGGCCTGTGAGGGCAGGGTGCTCGATGTATGGGAGCGGCGCGTTGGCCTGCGCACCCTTACCGTATCCCGCGAAAAGGATGCATGGGGCGAGGAGTTTTGCCACGTTGTCAACGGCGTAAAGATCTTCGCGATGGGCGGGGACTATATCCCGGAGGATAACCTGCTCGCCCGCGTTACGCCGGAGCGCACGCGCCGCCTGCTGGAGGATGCCAGGCTGGCGCATTTTAACTGCGTCCGCGTGTGGGGCGGCGGGTATTATCCGGACGACTTCTTTTTTGACATCTGCGATGAGCTGGGCCTGCTCGTGTGGCAGGACTTCATGTACGCCTGCGCCTGCTATGATTTGACGCCGGCGTTTGAGGCCTCCATCCGGCGGGAGACCATCGACAACGTGAAGCGTTTGCGCCACCACGCCTCGCTGGCGCTGTGGTGCGGCAACAACGAGATGGAAATGTTTCAATACGAGGCGATGCGCGCGCATGCGATGGGCCATGAGAACCAGTTTGAACCCTACGCGCCCAATCACATGCCCGATTATTTTAAGATGTACGAGTACATCCTGCCCGGCATCGTGGCGGAATACCACCCCGGGGCGTTTTATTGGCCCGCGTCGCCCTCCAGCGGCGGATCCTTTGACGAGCCCAACGCGCCGGACCGGGGCGATGTGCACTATTGGGACGTGTGGCACGGAGAGAAGCCCTTTACCGAGTACCGGAAGTTCCACTTCCGCTACGCGTCGGAATTTGGGTTCCAGTCCTTCCCATGCCTGCCCACGGTGGAGAGCTTTACGCTGCCCCAGGAGCGCAACATCTTCTCCCGCGTGATGGAGCGCCATCAGCGCAACGGCGCGGCCAACGGGAAGATCCTGAGCTATTTGTCGCAGACGTACCTGTATCCCTATGATTTTGATACGCTGCTCTACGCGTCCCAGCTTTTGCAGGCCGACGCCATCCGCTACGGCGTGGAGCACTGGCGGCGCTTTCGCGGGCGCTGCATGGGCGCGGTGATCTGGCAGCTGAACGATTGCTGGCCGGTGGCGTCGTGGTCGTCCATCGATTACTATGGGCGCTGGAAGGCGCTGCATTATGCGGCCAAGCGTTTCTTCGCGCCGGTGCTGCTGTCGGCCCGTGAGGAAGGGGAGATCACGCAGCGCCCGCGCATCAATGAATTTCGAGAGGAGCCGGTTGAGCGGTCCGTGACGCTTTGCGTTACCAACGATACCATGGAAACGGTATCGGGCGAGGTGCGGTGGGCGCTGCGCACGCCGGACGCCAAGGTGGTGCGGGAGGGCGCGTGCGGGGTGGCCGTGCCCGCGCTGTCCGTGCGTTGGCTGGACAAGCTGGACTTTGCGGACGCGGACTTGACCGGCCGGTACGTAAGCTTCGATTGGTGGGCGGACGGCGGGTGGGTGG
>WRGP01000059.1 GCA_009787135.1 Bacillota bacterium
CCCCATCTCCGCGGCGATGATGGAGGCGAGCGTCGTCTTGCCAAGGCCCGGCGGGCCGTACAGCAGAAGGTGGTCCAGGCTGTCCCGCCGCTTCAGCGCCGCCTCCAGGTAGATGCGGAGATTTTCCTTGACCGACGATTGCCCGATGAAGTCGTTCAAACTGCGGGGGCGAAGCGACTGCTCCACATCGTCCTCGGCGCGAAAGCCGGACATGATCAGCCTGTTCTCTTCCATTTATTCAGCCCCCCAATCCTTTGAGCGCGAGCAGGATCATGGCGTCCGCGGTGTCCGCCTTGCCGCGCACGGCCGCCACGGCGCGGTTGGCCTCCAACCCTGAGTAGCCCAGGGCCATGAGCGCCTGCACCGCCTCCTGCGCGGCGTCCGCGCTCTCGGGGATGACCATGGCGCCGGCTTCTTCGCCAATATCGGCCTGCTCCACCTTGTCCTTTAGCTCCAGAATCAGGCGCTGCGCCGTCTTCTTGCCCACGTTTGGCGCGCGCGCGATGGCGGACGCGTCGCCCGTCAGCAGCGCGATGGACAGATCGCGAAGCGACAGGGTAGAGAGGACGCCCAGCGCCGTGCGCGGGCCCACCCCGCTGACAGCGGTCAGGCGGCGGAACATATCCCGCTCCTCCCGCGTCGCGAAGCCGAACAGCTCCATGCCGTCCTCGCGCACGGAAAAGTGCGTGTAGCAGCGCATGCGGCCGCCGCCGGAGGGGGCCGCGGCCACAGTAGAGGCGGGGCATAACAGCAGAAAACCTACGCCGCCGGCGTCGATTACCAGTTCGCCCGCGCGTTTTTCTTCCACACGGCCTTCAATGTGGGAAAACATAGGAACCTCCTTTGAAGCAAGGATACGCCAGGGGGGCACTGATCCGGGTTTTCCTATTGTCAGGGTACAAGCATCGCTCCGCCCGAAATAGTATATTTCCCACCGGTATTTTCGTAACGCCGAATATTCTCTCTGCGACGCATCTGTCACGCCCCGGGAATCCAGCGCTTTGTTCAGCTCAGGCTTTGTCGATGGATAGCCTCCCTCTGCCGTTGCCTTCCCCGCTGTGCATTGCCTCACGCCGCTTACCAGCGCGGGGTATCACGCGAAACCGCACCATTCTTCCGCCAGTATACCGTATTGGAATGTATCGACCCATATCGGGTTCCCCGTTATATCTTCCTTAAAATAGACATTCTTCACCAAATGCCCTTCCCGCCGAAAATTCAACCTTTCAAGCAGTTTCCAGGAAGATTCGTTCATGGGATTACACATCGCGGCAACCCTATGGGCGTTCTGGTTTTTAAAAACATCCTCAAGCAAAGCCCGCGCCGCTTCCGTCGCGTACCCCTTTCCCTGAAAATTTGCGTTGAATGCATAGCCCATTGCCCAAGTATCAAAATCCTGTTTAGCCAAATAAAGATTGCCGATTAGTGTGCCGGTAGATTGTAAGCAGACAGCCCAAAAGCGATCGTCTTGTGAACGTCTGACCGCTTCATTCTTACTTTCTTCTTCCGTAAAAATGCCATACGGCTCATATAATACAACGGCTTCTTGTGACAGATACGCAAATAAATCCCGCCAATCATCGGGTATAAACTTTCGTATTACTAAACGCGCTGTTTCCATACCGTCCCCTTTCCCACTCACTTAATCTTGAACAAAACCCCAGCCTTGGCCGTATGCGCGTGGGTAATCGCGACGGCCAGGCCATCGGCGGCGTCATCGGGCTTTGGGATGGTGTCCATGCCCAGCAAGATTTTCACCATGGATTGCACCTGATGTTTTTCCGCACGGCCATAGCCTACCACAGCCTGCTTGATTTGCAAAGGGGTATATTCATATAAATTCTCCGTATACTGGGCCGCGGCCACGAGGGCCGCGCCTCTGGCGGCGCCAACGTTGAGGGCGGTGGTCACGTTACGGGCGAAGAAGAGCTCTTCAAAGGCGATATTGTCCGGCTGGTAGGTGGCGGTCAGCTGGGCCACGCCGGAGAAGATGGATCGGAGGCGTATAGGCATCGCCTCTCCCGCCGGGGTGCCCAAGGTTCCGTATTGAACCAGGCGGAGTTTCCCGCCATCTGACGCGATGACGCCCCACCCCATGGTCGCCAAGCCCGGGTCTATGCCGAGGATGATCAAAACGATACCTCATTTATTCTGCATAATGCCTGATCATCAGACTGTTCCATCTCCCTAAGCCGCAATCTGCTTGTTTCGATGATCATCAAGCTATCCCTCCGCATTTGACATAAAGTAGCACGTAACACTGTAGATTATGCCATGAAACTGCAAGCAGGGCAAGTATATGGATACGATTTTATAAAGGCATAACCGAGAAGTGAATTTTTATGAGTTGTTATTGCGATTCTATGCATTTCATGCTATACTGCGCCATATACGCAAGTGGGAGGGATCACCATGCCGGAAAAACAGAAAATCATGTTGGCCTACTCGGGCGGGCTGGATACATCCATCATCATTCCGTGGCTGAAGGAAAACTACGATTGCGAGGTCATCTGCTGCGCGGCGGACGTGGGGCAGGGCGAGGAGCTCGCGCCGCTGCATGAAAAGGCCAAGGCGTCCGGCGCGGCCAAGCTGTATATTGAAGACCTTCGGGAGGAGTTCATCACGGACTTCATCTGGCCGACGCTGAAAATGGGCGCGGTGTATGAAAAGAAATACCTGCTGGGCACGAGCTTCGCGCGGCCGGTCATCGCCAAGCGGCTGGTGGAGCTTGCGAAAGAGGAGGGCTGCACGGCCATCGCGCACGGCTGCACCGGCAAGGGAAACGACCAGGTTCGCTTTGAACTGACGATCAAGGCGTTCGCCCCGCATATGCAAGTCATCGCGCCCTGGCGGATCTGGGACATCAAGTCGCGCGAGCAGGCCATTGATTACGCGAACGCGCGCGGCATCCCGGTGCCGGTATCCAAGAAACGCCCGTATTCCATGGACAGAAACCTGTGGCACCTAAGCCACGAGGGCGCGGATCTGGAGTTTCCCGAGAACGCGCCGCCGGACGACATCTGCATGATCTGCACGCCGCCGGAGCAAGCGCCCGACACGCCGGAGATGGTCGCCATAACGTTCGAAAAGGGCGTGCCCACAAAGATCAACGGCGAGGCGTTCGCGCCTGTTGCGCTGATAGAGAAGGCGAACGAGCTGGCGGCCAAGCACGGCGTGGGCATCGCGGACCTGGTGGAGAACCGGCTCGTGGGCATGAAATCGCGCGGCGTATACGAGACCCCGGGCGGCGCGCTGCTGTACGCGGCGCACGAGACGCTTGAGCAGATCACGCTGGACCGCATCACCTCGCACTACAAGGATCAAATGGCCATCCGCTTCGCGGAATTGGTGTACGACGGCCAGTGGTTCACGCCGCTGCGCGAGGCGATGAGCGCGTTCGCGGACGTGACGCAGCAGACGGTCACGGGCGAGGTGAAAATCAAGCTGTACAAGGGCAATGTGATCCCGCAGGGCGTTACGTCGCCGTACTCGCTCTACTCCGAGCGCATCGCGACGTTTGGGGACAGCGCGCAGCTGTACAGCCATAAGGACAGCGAGGGGTTCATCAACCTCTTCGGCCTGCCGATGAAAGTGCGCGCGATGATGGAGGAAGGCAATCTATGAAGCTGTGGGGCGGTCGGTTCAGCAAGAACACGGCGGGCATTGTGGACGCGTTTAACGCGTCCATTGCCTTCGACCAAAGGCTGTATCGGCAGGACATTCTAGGCTCCATCGCGCACGCGGCGATGCTGGGCGAGACGGGCATCCTCAGCAAAGCGGACGCGGACGCGATCGTTCTCGGGCTGCGCGGCATTTTGGCCGACGCGGAGGCAGGGAAGATCGCCTGGCGGGAGGACGCCGAGGATATTCACATGAACGTGGAGATGCTGCTCACCGAGCGCATCGGCGAGGCGGGCAAGCGCCTGCACACGGGCCGCAGCCGCAACGATCAGGTGGCGCTGGACTTCCGCATGTACGTGCGGGACGCCTGCGGGGAGGGAGAGGAAGCGCTTTCGAAGCTGT
>WRGP01000060.1 GCA_009787135.1 Bacillota bacterium
ATTTTGTGAAGATAGTCCCGAAACAGCTTTTCGTCTTTCCGCAAAACCCCAAAAAAGTCCCTGTCGATTTTCTCGACAAGGGGAAGGGCAATCTTTACCGCTTCCTGCCCTTTGCCAAGGAGCCGGACGGCGTTTGCCCGCACATCCTTGGGATTTGCTTCCCGCGCCACATAAGCGTTTGCCTCCAGCCCCCGAACAATCTGTGAGACGGACATGGCGTCCATGTCCGCCATTTTCGCTATGCTTGCCTGCGTCACAAGCTCATCCGTCTGGCTTAAAAAATTCAAGACGGTCATGACCACAAATTGCCGGTGTGTAATGCCAACTCTGCGCAGTTCCGCCTTAATCGTGGCATGCCACTTGTTGTATACGCGGATAAAAACCAGGCCGGTGGAAGCGTCCGAATCCTTTTTGAATTGTTTGGACGGAAATTCCAATTACCGCTCCGCCTCCCGCTTAATAATCATCATCGACCCGGGAACATCCGCAAAAACACCGCTGAGAAATTCTAAATCCCCCTGGGCAAACCCTTCTTTTTCGAGCCTGACGCCGTGCCGAATATAGGTTTTCCCATTCTCCCGCAAAATTCTATGTTCAAAAAACAAACTGCCCATGCCCGGGACATCCGTTCGATCGCAATAAGAAGCCTCCTCAATAACTTCCGTTAGGGTAAACAGCATTTCGGGCATTTCTTTCAGTTTCATCTTGCCGGTCGTCCCTGTTTGAAGCGCGCCATCCAATGTGATGTCCTCTAAATCTTCCTCCCAGATATAGTGTTTTGCGGGGTCCGCGTAATACGGCCAAATTCTTTCTTTTGCGGCGTTTACCTCAATTGTGCATTGCAGTTCCATTTTGTTTCCTCCAATAATAAATTTACTTACAATAAGCATGCTTACTATAAATCAAATGCGCTTGCTTGTCAAGCGTTTTTTATTCGTAAAGCGCCTGATGTCAAACCATGGGCTTTTCCTCAGCGCGCAAAGCGTCAGCGGAAGCATTGCCGCGCCCTTTGCGGGCGGCTTCTCCGGCGGCAGGCATTCCCTGTCCGGCACGGTAGGCCTAAGCCCACAAAGCCATGCCGCGCTCCCCTCCGTCCGTCCGGAAGCGCTTCCGCCCGGTCACGAGGGTTACAGCCTTGTGACAATCGCGTTTCCAGACTCATACCGGCGTAAGCCACGGTAGAAAAACCAACCCGTCCCGGCGCAATACGCCACAACCCCGCCAAGCGCCGCCAGCGCGAGCCATGGGGAAGGCCGCAAAAACAGACGCAACGGAACATGCACAGCGATGCCCATCGGAAGCAAGCTGTACATCAGCGCCCGCACCGCGGGGCCGTATATTTTGTCCGGGTAGATGGAAAAGTTAATCGCAAATTCGGTAGCCATTTGGCCCACAACGGAGGCGTCCCCCCAATAAAAGCTTAGGGTGTGCGCCGCCAGGGTGACGGCCGTAAACAGCAGGCCGCCCGCCGCCATGCCGCATAAAAACCATAGCCACGCCGCCTGATTGCCCGCGTAAAACAGACCCATGATCACAAAGCCGTACACCAAATCGCCGTAAGCCGATAGCGTGGTCCGGGCGCACAGGACATTGAGCAGGATGTTGCACGGCTGGAGCAGGAAGGTATCCAATTCGCCCGTCACCATCAGCCGGGTGAGGCCGGAAGCGTTGGCAAAGAAGATGTTCGCCAACCCAAACGCCGAGCTGCCCACAGCCCAGATGAACAGCACATCCTCAAAAGAATACCCCGCGATCGCGCCGCCGATCTGCCGGAAAGCCACCCACCAGAAAAAGATAAACGAGCTGTTGGATAGCGCCATGCCGAACGCCTGCATAAAAAAGCTGGCGCGGTACTCCAGCGCGGACGCGAGGTTCAGGCGAAAGTAGCAGGCAAAAATCCTGAGATGCTTTCTCATGCGCTTACCCTCCATTCACTTGCAGGCGGCGAACGCTCAAGTGGTAACAGAAAAACGTCAGCGCGATAGCGGCCGCTGCCCACGCCGCCTGCCGCGGGATCAGTTCCAGGCAGACTTGGGGTGAGTAGCTGACGAATATCTTGGCCGGAGCCCAGAACACGTAGGAAAAGGGCAGGTTCTTCGCTACCATCTGCAGCCAATTCGGCAGAAATTCCACCGGCAGAAACAGGCCCAGCATGAAATTGAGTTTTTGGTAGATCAGGAACAGGGCGAAATTATCCTCCAGCACGAAGGCGGCGAGCCCTATGAGCATCAGGAAAAAGTAGTCGAGCAAAAGGCTGAGCGCAAGGGAGAGCAGCAGCGCCGGCACACCCGCCCACTGAAAGGTAGGCAGCGGCCCGACAAACACGTGCCCAAGAATCCCCGCCAAAACCCCAAAGCTCACGAGGTTAAGCATAACCTGGCCCATGGCGTTGGCGAACTGATAGAGGACATAGTGCGCAGGCCGGCCAAGCTGATAGACGATGGAACCTGATTTGACCTCATCGTTCATGCTGGCAAAAATGCCGGTACCACAAGCAAACATTACAAATTCCGTCATGATCAGGTACCACACCATCTGGCTGTATTCATAGCCATGTACGCTCCCCTCCTGATAGATGGCCCGCCACAGGCGCGTGAACACATAGAGGAACAGCGTATAAAAGCAGAACCGGGAAACCAACGCCGCGCGGTACGCGATGGCATTGGAAAAGCTGACCCGCGCGATAACCCAGTATTTCCGCACCTTTTTCATGAGGATACCTCCCTTTGAAAGATAGCGGCGATGATATCCTCCATCGGCGGGTTGCTAATGGTGATATCGAGCACATTCCCCAGGCCGGACAGCCGCTCCATAACCTCCCCGATGGGGCGGACGCTTGTATCCACCGTCAAGGTGGCGGTAAGGCCGCCACTCGCGGCGGCCGGTGTCACACCCGGCATCGCGGGGATGGCCCGCGGCACGCTAAAGCTTACCTCCACGAGTTTCTTGCCAAGATAGTCGCTCCGAAGCGTTTCCACCGGCGAATCAAGCACAAGCGCGCCATGGTCGATCACCACCGCGCGGCGGCAGAGCTGCTCAATGTCCGCCGGGTCATGGCTGGTGAGAAATACGGTCGTGCCGCGCTCCTTGTTGCGCCGAAGGATCAATTCGCGAATGGCTTGCTTGACCACAACATCCAGCCCAATCGTGGGTTCGTCAAGGAACAGCATCTCCGGGTCGTGCAGCAGGGACGCGGCCACCTCGCAGCGGACGCGCTGCCCAAGGGACAGCTTGCGCACCGGCGTATGCAAAAACGATTCCAGCCCGAAGAGCTCTGACAGTTCCGCCACACGGCGGCGGCGCTCCGCGTCGCTGATTTCGTAGATGGCCGCCAGCAGCGTAAAGCTATCCACGGCCGGAAGGTGCAGCCACAGCTGGGATTTCTGGCCAAACACCGCTCCAACGCGCATGGCGAGCCTGCGCCGCTCTTTCACCGGCGACAGGCCAAGCACCGAAATTTCCCCACCGGTGGGGTGCAGGATGCCGCAGAGCATCTTGATAAAGGTGGATTTTCCCGCGCCGTTCGGGCCGATAAAGGCGACGATTTCCCCCCGCCCAACCGCAAGGTTTATGCTTTGGACAGCCCGCACCTCCTTCCACACAGGCTTCGCCAGGCCGCGAAGGCTCGCGCCAAGCCCTTCCGCCTTTTCGCGGGTACGGTAGGTCTTGCTCAACTCCCGCGCATCGATTGCCAGCATGCCGCATCCCCCTTCCTAAAATGGAATCGCTCCGAAACAACGCATCGTTTCGGAGCGATATACTATCCTCGTGCCGATGCAACGCCGCCTCGCGCCCGCACCGGCTGGCTCTAAGAGCTTACCGGCGCGACCGCGCGTATCCAACGTACATCAGCTTAAGGGCAAATAAACGGTTCACAGCGATTCTCCTTAAAAAATTGAAGATATTGTAGCATCGTGGGCTGGGGATGTCAACTGATTTTCAGCGCGCGCACAGCGTATTACGGCGTCGTATGTTACAGTTCAGCCGTGAGGGGTGTACGAGAGAGGGAAGTGGGAGGGAAAGAAAATTTAAGTTACCAAAAGGAACCAAAAGGGAAA
>WRGP01000061.1 GCA_009787135.1 Bacillota bacterium
GGCAGGAGGCGTTCTCGTCAAAGAGCGTGTTATAGAACAGGATGCCGAGGCTGCGGATAGGCGAGTCATACGGTACCAGCGCCACCTCGCCCAGGTACGCCGCGCCTTCGTCCACGGAGATCGCGTCCTCCAGCAGGGTCTTGTCGCGGGCATTGTCCGCCTCCACGCGCACGATTTTGCCATGTTCAAGGGTAAAGGCGAAGCGCTCGATCACATTGCCGTTTAGCACGAAGGGCATGGACGAGACTACCCGGCCGTTTACGCCGTCACGCCTGGGGGCGGTGAAGATCTCCTCCGTGGGCATGTTGGCCGCGAACGAGCGCCCGGCTTTGGTAACCTCCGCGCCGCCCAGCCAGAGATGATTCTCGGGCAGCTCCACGGTCAGATCCGTGCCCAGGCTGTTTTGATAGTGAAGCGACGCGAACGCGAGCGCGTCGAGATGTTCGCAGCGGGCGTGAATGGCCGCGATATGCTCGCGCCAGCGCGCTACGGCCTTGCCGTCGCCCGTGACGCGCACGGCTGTGAAGATGGCGTCCCATAGGCTGGCGATTGCGTCGTCGTCAGCGAGGTGCGGGAATACCTTCTTCGCCCATGGGAGGGTGGGCGCGGACACCAGACACCAGGGAAAGGCATTGGACATCTGCATGGCGTAATAGGGTTTCAGCCCCTTGCCCATCGCTTGGGCGCTCCTAAGGATGCGGTCTGGATCAACGCCTTTGAGCATCTCGGGGTCGGATGCGGCGATGCCCAGAAAGCCCATGCCGCCCTCCGCCAGGCTGGTCATCTTGTCCACAAGCCAGGCGGGGCACTCGTCAAAGACAGCCGGGTCCGCGCGCAGGTACTTCATGCGGCCGAGGGCATCGTCGGTAAAATCGACAAGCACCTCCCGGCAGCCCGCGTCATAGGCAGCCTTGGCGCACAGGCGCACGAAATCCACGCACTGCACCGGCGTGCGGATCAGCACGGTTTGCCCTTTTTGAACGTTCAGCCCGACTTCCACCAGCAGACGCGCGTACTCTTGAAGCTTGGTTTCCATTGAGAAGCCCTCCTTTTTTGATTGTGCTATGGCATGGGCGCATAGGTAATGTCCGCGATGACCACCTCGGGCGGGTTGAACACGCGGAAGGGAAAGCTGGAGTTGCCGAGCCCCCGCGACACGATCATGAAGCTGCCGTAGCGCTCATAGAGACCCACCGTGTATTCCGGAAGCCATCCCTGCCCCGGCGCATAGAGCGGGATATCGAAAAGGGGAACGCGGAACTGCCCGCCGTGGGTGTGCCCGCAAAACGTAAGCGGCACGCCGTAGTGGGCGAAGAAATCGATCTTGTCTGGGAAATGACACAGCAGGATATCAATGGGGCCGCTGTTCTCCAATTCGCGCAGATGCTCCGCGCGGTACAGCCCGCCGATCGTAAGGGTCATGCCGTTTATATCCAAGGTGACGATGCTGTTGTGCACCACCCGCACGCCTGCCTTTTCCAGCGCGGCCACCAGCTCGCGGAGGTCTTGCCTGTCCATCTCATGGTTGCCCAGCGAATAGACGATGGGCGCGATGCCCCTAAGCCGCGTGAACAGGTCAATGGTCGGATCAATGCTTTTGGCGCGCGCATCGATCATATCCCCTGTGGCAAGGATGATGGTAGGGTGCTTGGAAGCGATCAGATCGACGAGATCCTGATTATTCTCCCCATAGACCGCCAGATGCAGGTCCGATACCTGGGCGACGCGCACGGTGGCCGTGTATTCCCCTTTGGCGGGCAGAACCAGCTCTATGAGCGAAGTTTCCAAGTACAGGCTTTTGACGATGCCCACGCCCAAATACACGCCGGCAGCCAATAGAAGCAGGAGCAAAACCATAAAGTATTTACGCCTTTTCGTTTTCAGCAACGCATTGTTCCTCCAATAGATTGTATCGCAGCATCAGGCGGCGCACATGCTCCGCCGCGGCGGCCGCCTGCGCCAGCATGTCCGCCGCCGGGGTAGGCTCGCCGCCCATGAGCGCCAGAAACTGGCTGACCTTCAGGCCCAGCGCTTCCTGCATGTCCTGGTCGGAGCCGCTTGGGCTGACGAGGTAATAGCACAGCAGCGAATCCCGCTGGCCGATGCGGTGCGCGCGGTCCTCGGCCTGGCTGTGTACGGCGGGGGACCAGTCGAGCTCGCCAAACACCACGCACGTGGCCCGCTGCAGGTTCAGCCCGGCGGCGGAACGAAGGGATACGCAGCACAGGCTTGTCCGGCCCTCCATGAACGACCGGGCGGAGAAGTCCTTTTGCTCGTCCGTCTCACGCCCGGTGATGAACACGGGCGAGAAGGCGCCAAGCTCCCGCTTATAAGCGTCCATCACGGCGTGATGGTGCGCGAAAAGAAGCACACGCTCGCCACCCTCCAGCAGGGCGCGCGCAAACGCCGCCACATACACGGCCTTTGCCAAGCCCGTCGCCTGCCGCTCCTTTTGGGAGATCTGCTCCTCCAGGATGGCGCGCTTGCTGGGCGTGAGCGTCTCATCGCGGCGCAATACGGCGAGCTTTTCGAGCACTTCGCGGGTGAGCCGCTCGTAGAGCGCGTCGTCCGCGTCGATTTCTTGCACCAGCCGCCGTTTGGGCGGCAGTTCCGGCAGCACTTCGGCCTTTGTGCGCCGCAGCATAAGCCCTTCCCGCCGCAGGTGGTCGCCCAGCACATCGGGATGGAGCACAACGCCGCGCCCGTACCCGTCACACCACTCGCGCGAAAAGCTCTCCCAGCTTCCCAGAAAGTGAAAATCCAGGATATTGATCACGTTCCAGATTTCTCCGCCCCTGTTGTAGATGGGCGTGCCGGACAGGCCGATTACCCGGCCGCACGCGCTGGAAAGCAGGCTGGCGGCGCTGTATTTCTCCGTGCCCGCGCGCCGCAGTTCCTGGATCTCGTCAAAGAGCAGGATGTGAAACCCAAGGCGCGGCAGCGTCTCCTTCCAGCCCCGCAGCAGCAGGTAGTGAATGAGGTAAACATCCGCCTCGGGCAGGGGATAGGGCGTCAGGCCCTTGAGGACATGCACGCGCAGGCCGCCGGGCGGCGTGAGAAACCGGTCCAGCTCCCGCCGCCAGTTGCGGAGCAGATGCGGCGGCACGACGATGAGCGCGGGAAACGTAAGCGCGGACGCCATCAGCGCGATGGCCTGCACGGTCTTGCCAAGGCCCATCTCATCCGCCAGCAGGGCGCGCTCGTTGGCCAGCAGGTAGGCGAGGCCCTTCTGCTGAAAGGGCGTCAATTCGCCGGTGAAAGTTGTGGCGGGCGGCCTTGCGGTATCGGGCATCGCGTCCGCCAGGCTTCGCCGGGCTGCCCAGGCCCGCGCGCCCTGAAGCGCTTCCTCCCAACGATCCCTGTCGCGCTCGGCAATGGCCAGCGGGTAGCGGAGCATCAGCCAGTTCAGATCGCCGATGATGCGGCGGTGGGCCGTGAACCGCGCTTCCCCGCGCCCATGGCCCGCGCAGCCCGGAAACAAGCGCTTGGCCAGCTCCGTGACGCACGGCTCGCCCTTGATGGTCCAGCACTTTGCCCTGCGGTTGTAGGACAGCGTGCCGTACATTCGGCCGCCCACCGGCTGGTCGCGCAGATATGCCGGCAGGCTCATAGCGCGATCCCCCACAGGCGCTGCAGGCTGACCACCATGAGCGGCTTTTCGCGTATCGCGCTTGGCAGGCGCGGCGGGCGCTCCGCCACGAGCACCAAGGCTGATATCGCGTCGCTTAACGCGTACGCGGCAAGCTGCTTGAGCAGCGGCGTGGGGGAGGGCCGGCCGCGCTTGACCTCCACGCCTACGCCGCCGCAGAGAAAATCAATGCGGCAGCGCGGCGCGACGGGCGCTTCATGCCTGTAGGGAAGACGGGCGTTATCCAGCGCTTCCAGGACCAGCGCGTGCAGGTCGTATTCGCTTGTGAGCCTGGGACTGCGGATGGCGGAAAGCGCGGCCAGGACGCGGGATGTATCACACATAGGGGTATTGTACCACAAAAATGTGCATGCGCAAACCTGACGTAAGCGATTATTTAATTATAAACACTGCGCCCGTCTCCCCCGCGAACGCCAATC
>WRGP01000062.1 GCA_009787135.1 Bacillota bacterium
ATTTGTCGAATCCCGGGAGGTTTTCTATGCGCGTTTTCACCTGTATTCTGCTGCTTGTCACGCTGCTGGCCGCCGCGTTTTTAGGGTATTGTTATGTTAACGCGCGAATGGTGATCGAAGGAGTCTCCGCATCGCAGGTGGCGGCGGCGGACGCATTGGGCACGTACAACCAGGTGAAAAATCAGATCGCCCAAGGAACGTTTCTGGGCACGGTATACCGGGACGCAAACTATGTAATGCCCGAGGGCTATACCTTTCTCACGCTCACGGTGCGCATGGCCAATCACGGCATACTGCCGCAGGACTGGATCCGCATTGAGCTGACGCCCGACGCGGCGGACATAGCCTTGCTATACAACGAGCGCACACCCACGCTGGCCGGCATGAGCCGGGCGGATTTCTACGCGACGCTGCTCACCCATACGGGCGCGCATACGTCCCGGACGGTCAAGATCACCTATTATGTGCTGGGCATGCCTTTTTCCGTATCCTACCAAATGCCTTGATTTTTCGCCTCCTCGGGTTCGCACCGATTCTCTAAAGGCACATATGTTGTCAGTGTGAGGGGACCATGGACGAACCGAAACAAGGAGGCGTTCGCATGTCATTCTACTCCTATAAGAACGCGAACCCGCGGTGCTGCCCCGGTATGATCTCGGGCGACGCGCTGTCGGGGCTGACCGAAAGGGTCTGCGTACAGGTTAAACGCGTGTACGATTCGGGTTTGCTTCAGGAACAACTTGAGGACAAGGACATCGTTGTCGAGAGCTATGCAATCGTACCTAAGTGTGAGTGCACCTGCTCCGGCAATTGCTGCCCGGGTGAATTACCAGACCCACCTACGCCAGTTGCGCCTATCACGTTTGAAAGTTGCCGCTCTTCCTCGTCATCGGGCACGATTTGCGATTTGACGATTGAGCGCCTGTGTGACCGGCCATGCTTCGCGCGCGTTCGCGGCACCATTAAAGTGCCGGTTGACATCCTCTTTAGCGACTGCCGCTGCGTGCAGTATGTGGGGCAGGGCATCGTGAGCTTGGATTTTGACGTGCTCCTGTCCATCCCGGATGAAGCGATCGTGCCGTATTGCATTGAATCCATGGTGAGCGCGATCTGTGTATCCGGTACATATCGGGGCGATAACGTGTTCCGCATGACCATCTGTGTCACGGCCGCGCTGAAGGTACTCGCCGAGGTTGAAATTCTCGTGCCAAGCTACGGCTTCTGCACCATTCCGCCGAGCGAAGAGTTCGCGGAAAATGTATGCGATGAGTTTTTCAGTCTTCCGCTGTTCCCGCCGGCGACGCTATGCGATGAGCGTGCGTTCGCCGCGAGCTGCGGATGTCCTACGCCAGGGAACGCCTGCGGCTGCAATAAACCCAACTGGGGAACCGGCAGTTGGGGTTCTGGTTGCGGCCGATAGGCGCAAACGCAAGCGAAGATCCGCAAAAAAAGCCGCCGCGCTGGCATTTTGCCGGCGCGGCGGCTCCCTTTTTTCCTTGCGATGGCAGCGCGTCCCTTTTGCTTTTGCGGCCCTTTTGTGCTATACTTTTCCAAACAGGAGGTGCGGAGCATGACGGTACGCGAACAGGTCGCTTTGGCACGGCAGGCTGCCCTTGCGTTGGCATCCTCTCCGGATGAAACGCGCACGGGAGTTTTGCTGCTCGCCGCCACCGCGCTGGAAAAAGGCATACAGAATGTGCTGGCCGCCAACGCGCTTGACATGGCGGCCGCCGAGGCGGAAGGGTTGCCGCAACCTTTGCGCAAGCGCCTGCGCATGGACGAAAAGAAAGTGGCGGACTTATGCGAGGGCCTTCGCAGCCTGGCCCAAATTGGCGATCCCCTGCACAGGACGCAGCTTGCAACCGAGCTTGCCCCCGGCCTTTCGCTGTACAGGGTCACATGCCCTATCGGCGTGATCGGCGTGATTTTTGAATCGCGGCCGGACGCGCTCGTGCAGATCGCCTCCCTATGCCTTCGCAGCGGCAATGCCGTGCTCCTCAAGGGAGGCCGTGAGGCGCTTCAAACGAACAGGGCGCTTTTCAGAATTTTGGACACGGCCGTCCGGCAGGCCGGTTTGCCGGACAGATGGGCCGTGTTGCTGGAAACACGGGAGGACGTTGGGGAGATGCTGGCGCTCGCCGGCCTTATCGACCTGATCATTCCCCGTGGGAGCAACGAGTTTGTCCGCTTCATCATGGATCATAGCCGCATTCCCGTTCTCGGGCATGCGGAAGGCAAATGCCATGTGTATGTGGATTGTGACGCGGACGTTGACATGGCCGTCAAAATCACGGTGGACAGCAAAACACAGTATGTTGCCGTGTGCAACGCCGCGGAGACACTGCTTGTGCATCGCGCTATCGCGGGAAAGGCCCTGCCGGCCATCGCGGACGCGCTGCGCAGCGCCGGGGTGGCGTTGCGCGGCTGCGAACGGACGCGGGCCATCACACCCTGTGAGCCGGCGACGGAAGAGGACTTCGATACAGAATATCTTGACTATATTCTCTCCATTAAAGTGGTGGATTCGCTTGCGGAAGCTATCGGGCATATCAACGCGCACGGCTCCGGCCATACGGATGTCATCGTCACACGCGATGAGCGCGCCGCTCGAACGTTCTTGCGTGAAGTGGACAGCGCGGGCGTATTTTGGAACTGCTCCACCCGCTTTTCCGACGGCTTTCGCTATGGCTTTGGCGCGGAGGTCGGCGTGGCGACGGGCAAACTGCACGCCCGCGGCCCCATGGGCATTGAAGGGCTTTGTACCTATAAATATAAGCTGATCGGCCACGGACACACCGTTGGGGAAGGCTTGCGGTACACCCACAAGCCTTTGGACAATGCCTGCCCTCTGGAAGAGGAGGCGGAAGCCCCTCTGGCGGGTGATGGCTTATGCTGATGGACATTGCCTGCCCGGCGGAGCTGCTCGGCATTGAGCAGGCCGAGTTTGGGGATGGCAGACGGCAGGCCTACCTGACTTTTCAGAGTGAGACGGACAAGCTGATTACCGCTGTGTCCGGCCGCATGACGTTGCTGGGTGAAAACTGTGACGTGGTGGAACACCGGCAGGTATGCTTTGAAGATCTGTCGGCGCGGCCGGAGCAAAAGTTCACCTGCCATTTAGCGCTGGACGGCTTCCCTTTGTTTGATACGGCGGAGATTTCCTTGGAGCATGTGGCGTTTGCGGGAGAGGCGCCGTGGATGCTGAGCACGAGGAGGCTTATAGACTGCACGCCGCCGCCGCTTCAGGACGGCCCGGAGCGTGTGGCGCTCGTGGCCCTGGCCGGACGGGATGCCGCGTGTTTTCCCGAACGGCGCGATTCGCTGTGGATATGCGTCTGTGGTCGGTATAACCGCTGGCGTTGGAGCGCTTGCCGCCGCTGCGGCCGCGGCCGCGACGAAACGCTGGACGCCTTCACGCCCGAGCGGGTGCTTGCGGAGTATCATGAGGCGGTTGAGTCGATCCGCGCGCGGGATCAGCGGCGCTTGCTCGAAAGAGCGGCACAAGGCGAGGCGGAAAGGGCGCGGGCCCGCGTTCAAATGGCCGAAAAAATAGCCCGCAAAAGGCGCATAGACCTTTGGGCGCGGCGCGTTATCGCGGCGGTTCTGGGCGTGTTGCTTTTATCCCTGCTGGTTTGGGGCGCGCATAAGCTGTTTGGGTCCTCCGCCAGTGATCCGCCGCCGGCGGAAATGCCGGTGCCGGCCATTGATTATTTGGATACATTATAGGAACTGGAGGGAAGGTGAAAGCGGAAGGCGGAAGCTCTAACCGGTATGGCGCGTACTCCCAAACGCAATGGTTGGCCGGTTCTTGACCCTGATCGGCAAAACGGCCCGTGCGCGCCGAAACGCATACGAGCCGCGTCCTCGCGAACCGCCATGAACACAGTGGCATAAAAAGTTATGCTTGCAAAACAAAGAAAAGAGCATACTCCCTTGCCTCCCCCCGCCATCTGTAGTATACTAATAACGTCCCATTTGTAAAAATACAAACGCAAGGAGGCCTCGCGTATGCCGCGTAAGACCCGTTCGCTTGAAATGATCGAAAGAGACCCATGGCTTGCGCCCTTTGAGGCGGAGATTCGATACCGCCTCGCCCGCCATGCGGCC
>WRGP01000063.1 GCA_009787135.1 Bacillota bacterium
TGCGGGAAAGGGGATTTGGGGAAACGATGAAACGATGGGGCCCGCGAGGAGCCGTATGGGAAAAAATTTCTGCCGCTGGCATAAAACCCTATCCTATGGTATACTGTAATGGATGCGGATGTTTTCCATCGGTTTTTCCACGCCATAGGCGTGTGGCGTGTTTGATTTAGCCCTGTGGGTAAGAAGAATGCGGGCGTACCGGCGCCAAGGCCAAAGGGCCGGGTGCGGGCCGATCCTGTTCGCTTGCGTGGGGCGCCATCGGAAGAACGAATAAAGCGTGCGCGATGAGACATCGCGGCGTTGCTATGTTTGTAATGTTTTCAAGGTTGAAAGGAGGGTTTCCGTGGCAGAGAAACCAAAATTGCGCGTTATTCCGCTGGGCGGCGTGGACGAAATCGGCAAGAACATGACGGTATTTGAGTATGGGGACGACATCATCGTCGTGGACTGCGGGCTGATTTTTCCGCAGGAGGATATGCTCGGCATTGATCTGGTCATCCCAGATATCACATATCTCATCAAAAACAAGGAGCGCATCCGCGGCTATGTCATCACCCACGGGCATGAGGATCACATCGGGGCGACCCCGTATGTGCTGCATCAGGCGCCCGCGCCCGTATACGGCACAAGGCTGACGCTGGCCCTGATTGAGCTAAAGCTCAAGGAGCACAAGGTAAATGCCGATATGCTTACTGTCGTCAAGCCGGGAGAAGTGATCCGGCTGGGCAGGTTTTCCGTTAAGTTCATCAGCGTGTGCCATTCCATTGCCGGGGCGACGGCGCTTGTGATTACCACCCCGGAGGGAACCGTTTTGCACACCGGGGATTTTAAAATCGATTATACGCCTGTCAGCGGCGGCGCGACCGATTTAAGCGCCATTTCGGACCTTGGCAACAAGGGCCTGCTCGCGCTGCTGATGGACTCCACCAACGTGGAGCGGCCCGGTTTTACCATGACCGAGCGCAAGGTGGCCGAAACGTTCGACGACCTGTTCCGCGACGCGCAGGGCAGGATCATCGTGGCGTCGTTCGCCTCCAACATCAGCCGCATTCAGATGGTGGCGGACGCGGCCGTTCGCTATGGGCGCAAAATCTGCATTACGGGGCGCAGCATGGTCAACATCACCAAGCTCGCCACGCAGATGGATGAGCTCCGCATCCCCGAGGGACGGCAAATTGACATTGAGGAATTGGAGCGATACAATGACGACGAGCTCGTCATCATGACCACCGGCAGCCAGGGCGAACCCATGAGCGGCCTCATGCGCATGGCCTTTGGAGAGCACCGGCGCATCAGGATTACGCCCAGCGATCTGGTGATCCTCTCCTCGTCCGTGATCCCGGGCAATGAGAAGCTCGTCTCGCGCATGATCAACCAGCTCTATCGCTCCGGCGCGACGGTCATCTACAAGGCGCTGGCCGAGGTGCACGTGTCCGGCCACGCCTGCCGCGAGGAATTGAAAACCATTCTGGCGCTGGCAAGGCCCAAGTATTTCATCCCCGTGCACGGCGAGTACCGTCACCTGTGCCAGCATGCCAAGCTCGCGCAGGAAATGGGCATGAGCCCTAAACATACGATCATCCCCGAGCAGGGCGGCATCATTGAACTGACTTCAAATAAGGCGGGGATTATCGGCAGCGTGCCTGCCGGCAGTGTGCTCATTGACGGCCTTGGCATTGGCGATGTGGGCAACGTCGTGCTTCGCGACCGCAAGCACCTCTCCCAGGATGGCCTGATCATCGTTGTGATGGCTGTAGACAGCGAGCAGGGCATCACCGTGGCCGGGCCGGATGTTATCTCCCGTGGGTTTGTGTACATGCGCGAGTCTGAGGATCTGATGGACAATGTGAAAAATGTCGTCCGGCGCATTTTAGGCGAATACGACCGCATCGAATATTCGGACTGGACGCCGATTAAGACGCGCGTGCGCGAAACGCTGCACAAATACATTTACGAGCGGATCAAGCGCAACCCGATGATTTTGCCGATATTGGTGGATGTATGATCCCATTCCCGACAGCAAAGGCTATCAATGGGTGCAACCCGGCATCGGCGGCGCTGCCGGTTCCTTCTCTTCCAACCGCGTCAATCGCGGTTCATGCGGCTGCCCCGCAAAGGGATGGAGGGCCGCGCGTCTTTCGTCTTATAAAAAGGAGGAACACGCCATGACCGTTTATGACAGCGCGCACGCGCTCGCGTCAGTGATCCGCGGAAGCGAAGAGGCGCTGGAAGTCAGGCGGCTTCGTGAAATTGCCGAGGCGGACGACACCAACCGCGCGCTGCTTGGCGAATACAGGCGGCTGCAGGCCCAGCTTCAAATCGCGGCTATGGGCGGCAAGCAGGTGGATCAGGAGGAGATGCAGCGCTTTTCACAGATCGCGTCGCTGCTGTATATGAACAGCGACGTGCAGGCCTACCTGATGGCCGAGATGCGGCTGCAGCGGTTGATGGCCGATGTGTTTAAAATTATCTCGGACGCGGGCGGCATCAACATGGACATGCTGAACGCGTAAGGGGAGAGGGGAGCCGGGTTTGAAAAATCGCAAGCAATATGATCATCAATCCCTGCATGAGGAGCGCATGTATGGGTTTTTCTGGTACGATTGGCTATGGCGCGTTGCCCGGCCGGCGCTCATTTGCCTGAGCGCGCTTATTCTGATCATAGGGATTGGACTGACGGGCTGGAACATGCTGGGCGAGAAGCTCTTTTTGCCCGTGGATCCCCAAGATCAGACCCCCGTAACGTTTGTCGTGGAGAGCGGCAGCTCCCTCACCTCGGTGACAAACAACCTGGAGGCGCAGGGGCTGATCCGCAGCCGCACCGTGCTCAAATACCTGATGGACTTTCGGGGCCTGAGCCAAAAAGTGCAGAAAGGCGAATATACCTTGACACGCGCCATGACGCTGGGCGAAATCATCGACCAGCTGACCACGGGCGATGGCAACCCGCTGGTACGCGATATTACGATCATTCCCGGCTGGAACGTCGATGCCATTGCCGATTACCTGGTCGGCATCGGCGCGGCATCCTCGCGCGAGGCATTTTTGGCGGCGTGCAACGACGCCGCGACCTATGGTAAGTACTATTATATTGATGAAATCCTCGGGAAGGGCAGCTATAAAGAGCGCCGCTACCTGCTGGAAGGGTATCTGGCGCCCGATACATACGAAATTTATACCACCGCCACGCTGGAGAACATCATGCAAAAGCTCGTCTCTCAGGTGGAGGTCATGTTCAACGCCGAATATCACGCGCGCGCGGAGGAACTTGGGATGACGATGGATGAGGTTATCACGCTGGCTTCCATGATCCAGCTGGAGGCCAAGAATCCGGATTTCGCCAAGGTATCCGCGGTGTTCCACGGCCGGTTGAGGCGCGATATGACGCTCGGTTCGGACGTGACGGTAAAGTACTACTCCCATTCGGAAAAAATGGCGTTGACAACCGCGGAAACGCAGGTGGATTCACCTTATAACACATACAAGCGCAAGGGGCTGCCCGTTGGGCCTATTTGCAGCCCATCCAGGGAGGCCATCCGCGCCGCGCTCTATCCAGACGAAGAGTTTATGGCGCAAGGCTATCTCTACTTCTGCTCCAAGAGCCCGGAGGATGGCAGCCTCCATTTTTCCAAGACACTGGAGGAGCATGAGGCGGCTGTGGCGGCGTATAGGCCGCTGTGGCTGGAGTATGACCGGAAGCGGGGCATATAAACTCACCCGGATGGAATCCCCGGGGGTTGGCTACACCCCCCCTTTCAGGCCTCTTTCCAGCGCTTGGACCGCTTTTTTCTCCAGGCGTGATACATAGGAGCGCGAAATGCCCAGCGCCTTGGCGATTTCATATTGCGGACGCTGCTTGCCGTCGAGGAGGCCATAGCGCAGTTCCAGCACCGTGCGCTCGCGCTCGGGCAGGGTATCGCGGATGAGCCGCCCAATGCGTTCAAGGCTGATGCGGCGGTCAACCTCGTCGCTGACGGCGTCGGCATCGGTGCCCAGCATATCGATGTAGGAGATTTCGTTGCCATCGGCGTCCTTGCCGACAGCGTCGTTAAGCGATACGTCGTTTCTGCGTTTTTGAGAGGCGCGAAGGCACATGAGAATCTCGTTTTCAATGCAGCGGCTGGCATAGGTGGACAGTGTGGCGCC
>WRGP01000064.1 GCA_009787135.1 Bacillota bacterium
TTCTTATGTTACCATATTTTATATCCCTCTTCACCATACGTTGATACAGTTTATTTCTCTAACTTCTTTACAAACTGCCGAATGTGGGTGGTATACTGCACAATGCCGTTTTGCGTCCGATGGATGGTGGACATCATCTTGCGGACGCTGTCAAAAGGCGCCTCCGCCACACGAGGGCATTCGGCGACGAGCGTGTTTTTATCAAAGCCCTCCTTGCGCGCGAAGGCTACCAGCGCGTTTTCGGTTGGATCGCCCACAATTTCGCCGTCAGGGGTAAGCTCAGCGTCACAACACAGCGCCATTGCCTTTGCCAGCAGCTTTGTGTCGCCAAAGCTTTCCACCACGGTCATTTTGTTTTGGGTCAGTGTGCCGGTCTTATCTGAACAAATGATCTGCGCGCAGCCGAGGGTTTCCACAGCCGTAAGGCGCCGAACGATCGCACTGCGCTTTGCCATGTTTGTCACGCCTATCGACAGCACAACGGTTACGACAGCGGCCAGCCCTTCCGGGATGGCGGCGACAGCCAACGATACGGAAAGCATAAAGCTGTCTGCTACGCCTTCGGCGTTACATTCCTTCATGCTGACCAGCCGGACAATGAAGATAGCGGCACAGATGCCCAGCACAAGAAAGCTTAAGGCTTTGCTCAGCTGGGAAAGACGCTTTTGAAGAGGCGTTTCACCCTCCTGTGTACTTTGGATAATTTCCGCGATTTTGCCCATCTCGGTATGCATCCCCACAGCGGTCACAACGCCTTCGCCCCGTCCATACGCTACGCTCGAGCCCATGTAGGCCATGTTTTTGCGGTCGCCCAGCGGCACCTTGCCGGTCACACCAGCCTCGCCGCTACGCAAGGCATCCGTCAGTTTATCCGCCGGAACCGATTCTCCCGTCAGGGCAGCTTCCTCTATCTTCAGACTGGCGCTTTGGATCAGGCGCATATCGGCGGGGACCGCGTCCCCGGCTTCTATCAGCACGATATCACCGATAACAAGCTCGCCGGCAGGAATCCGCAAAACAGCGCCGCCGCGCCGAACCTTTGCAATGGCGGCGCTCATCCCCTGCAAGGCTTCGATGGCTTTTTCAGCTTTGTTCTCCTGAAAAACGCCAAGCATGCTATTGAGGAGCACAACCGCAAGAATGATGCACGCTTCGGCGTATTCGTTCGGGTTGCCTCCTTTCACCATGGCGATCAACAGCGAAACGGCGGCGGCAACCAGCAGAACCAGCACCATCGGGTTGATCAGCTGCTCGGCAAAACGGCGGGCCAGGCTTTTCTTTTTGGCCTTCGCCAATTCATTCCTCCCGTTTTCCAATAGCCGCTTTTCCGCCTCCAGCTTCGGTAACCCTTCCGCATTTGTACCAAGCTCCTTAAGCACATCTTCCTTCGGTTTAAGGTAAAAATCCATGTCCGCTTCCTTTCTGGAGATTCTGTTTCCATCGCAGCAATACGCGAGCGTTGGCTGACGCAAGAAAGACCCATATTCAGCCAAGAAGCTGCGCATGAGCCCCGGTTATTTGCCCGCTTTTGTTCTTAATGTATGAACGTAAGCAATAAGGCGCCACAAACCCAGAGGGGTCAATAGGGAACAGAAAACCCGCGGCATACCATGGGTTCCCAATCAAGGGTCCAAGGGGCGGACCCCTGGCGTCCCCCCACCCTCACTCCTTCACAGACCCCAGCGCCACGCCGGCAATGATATACTTGGACAGCACAAAATAGACGACCAGCAGCGGCAAGACCGACAGGCTGAGCGCAAGATACACGGCGCCGTATTCGGTCTTATAAATATCGCCCTTGAGCAGGCTGACCATGATAGGCATCGTGTACTTTTCTCTCTTGGTGAGCAGGATCATCGGCCGGAACAGCTCGTTCCAGCTGCTCACAAAGGTAAAGATGGCCTGCGTGGCCATGGCCGGCTTCATGATCGGGATCACGAACGAGTTGAAGATTCTAAATTCCCCCGCGCCATCAATGCGCGCGGACGCCACCATGTCCAGGCTCAGCGTGGGCAGCATATACTGCCGCATGAAAAAGACCGTCATGGGCGCGGCAATGCTGGGCAGAATCAGCGCCCAGAAGTTGTTGGTCATATGCACCTGGTACATGAACCGATAAAACCCGATGCTGCTTACCTGCGAGGGAATCATCATGACCGCCACGATCAGCGTAAAAAAGGCTTGCCGCAGCCTCCACGTATACGCCACCAGCGCATAGGCGGTCAGCGTGGAAAAGTATACCGCGCACAAGGTGGTGCCCGTGGCAATGATCAAGGAGTTTAAAAAGCCGGCAAGCGGGTTAAAGGTTTTCCCATTGAGCACGCTGAAATTGCTAAACAGAAAATTGGATGGAACGAGCGAGAGCGCATGCTGCTGCACTTGATACGTGCTTCTGGTGGCGTTGATGAACATGATCAAAAACGGCAAAATGCTCAGCACCGTCAGAAGAATACAGACAACATACAGAATCGCGTTTGAACCGCCGCCGGATTTCTTTCTTTTCACGTTCACGCTTGATATCATGATGCCGCCCCCTTCCCCAGCTTGCGCATGGCACGCCTATCCTGCCGCGCCCGTTTGTTCGCGGCCGCGGCGTATTTGTCGCGCATCAAAAAAAACACGCAGGCGGACAGCGCCACGATGACGAGGAACATGATCATGCTTGCGGCGGAGGCGCGGTTATACTGATACGTGCCATCGAACGCCAGCAAATAGATAAACACGCTGGTGGTGATCGTCGCGTTCGCGGGGCCGCCGTTCCGGTTGAACAGCTTAGGAATCTCAAACATGTTCAGGCCGCCGATGATGCTGGTGATCAGCGTGAAAAGGAGGATGGTGCGCAGGCAGGGCAGCGTGATGCGGAAGAATGTCTGTCCCCGGGACGCGCCGTCGATCTCGGCGGACTCAAACAGCTCAGGGTTGATGCCCAGCACGCCGGAGATGAGGATGATCGCTGTATAGCCGTACCACTGCCAGAACTGGATGAACGAAACGATGAGCTTTGATCCTCCCTTGCTGATAGTGAAGTCAAACGCCTTGGGCACAAGCCCAAGCCCTTTGAGGAGGCTGTTGACAGGCCCGATCGGGTAGCCAAACAGCGAGGAAAACAGGACCGCCACGGTCGCCGCGGTGATGATATTGGGCATATAAAACATCACCTTGAACAGGCCCTGCCCGCGGATGCCGCGATTGCGCCCGGTAAACCAGTACGTCAGCAACAGGGCCAAACCGATCTGCGGGATGAAGTTGATGATCCAGATGATCAGCGTGTTTTGAAACGATAGCCGAAAGGTTCCGTTCTTAAGGATATAGGCAAAATTCGCGAAAGTGTCCTTTAAAAAGCTAAAGGAAGTCGCCGTGACGCCCTTAAAATCCGTAAAGCCTATCACCGCCGTAAACAAGAGGGGATAGAGCGAAAAGATAAGGAACGCCACCACAAAGGGCAGGCTAAACAGGTAGCCGTACTTGGCATAGCTCACGCCCTTGATTCGTTTGCTATCAGGCCGCAAGGCTTTTCACCTCCGGGATTCAAAATATCTAAGCGGCGGGCCAACGAACGCACCTTGTCCGTCCGCCCGCCCGCCGCTTGGAGCTTCGTACAAAAACCCTACCTTGCGCCGTCCCCTGAAAACCCGCAGGTTTTCAGGGGGACGGCATTTCTAGCCCTGTCGTTCCCTCCGTGAAAATCCGTGAATTTTCACGGGGCTTCAATGCCAAGCGTGTCGGAAACCGCCTGCTTGAACGCGGCAATCGCTTCGTCACGGCTGATGTTCCCCGCCGCGTACTGGCGCACCTGATCGCGCCACATGGAATTAATGATCTCGTCGTACTGGGTCAGGTTCTTGCCGTTGGCAAACTGGTTCGCCGGTACGAACACGTCAAACATGTTCTGGCCGCCCAGGAAGTCGAGTTCGCCATTGGAGATGGCCATCACAACGCCGGACGCGACGGTATCCTTCGTGCCGCCTTCTTCCAAGGTGCCGTTGGCCCAGTAATACTGGAGGCCTTCCTCGTCCGCCTGCAGGGTAATCCAGTTGACCAGCTCGGCGACCGCTTCCTTCTTTTCGGAATCCTTATTCGCTATCAGCCATGTGCCGCCCCAGAAGAAACCGATCGGGGGCTCGCAGACCGCCCAGTCGCCATAAGTGCCTTCGCCAATCTTTTCCCC
>WRGP01000065.1 GCA_009787135.1 Bacillota bacterium
CCCCCCGTTCCTCTTCCCCGTCCTCCTCCGGCTCCCCGTTCTCCCCGTCCTCGTCCGGCTCGGCCAGCGCCACGCCCACGACCTGTGCGCCTTCCGCGACCCGCATCAGGCGCACGCCTTGGGTATTCCTGCCCAGCACGCTGATGCTGTCGGCCGGGGTGCGGATGATGGTGCCGTCGTCGGTGATGAGCATCAGGTCCATGCCGGGGCGGACCATGAGCTGCGCGGCGAGCAGGCCCGTCTTGCCCGTCAGGCGCATGGCCAGAATACCCTTGCCCGCGCGGCTCTGCACGCGGTATTCCTCCACCTCGGTGCGCTTGCCGTAGCCGTCGGAGGTGATGGAGAGCACCAGCGCGTCCTCCTCGACCATGCTCAGGCTGATGACATAGTCGTCGTCCGCCAGGTCGATGGAGTGCACGCCCATGCTGGCGCGGCCCATGTTGCGGATGTCCGTCTCCGGGAAGCGGATGGCCATGCCGTAGCGCGTGCCGAGCAGAAGCTGATCCTCGCCCGCTGTGAGCTCCACGCCGATGAGCTCGTCCTCGTCGCGCAGAATGATCGCGATGAGGCCGGCGCGGCGCAGGTTTTGGAACTCCTCCAGGCTGGTCTTTTTGATGAGGCCGTTCCGGGTGGCCATGACGAGGTTGTGGGTCGCCGCGTCCGCCGGGATGGCGATCATGGCGGTGACCTTCTCCCCGCCGTCGAGCTGCAGCAGGTTGACAATGGCGGTGCCCCGGGCGGCACGGCCCGCCTCCGGGATTTCGTAGCACTTGATCTGGTAGACGCGGCCACGGTTGGTGAAGAACATCAGGTCATCGTGCGTGGACACGACCCGCATCTGCTCGGCGTAATCCTCATCGCGCGTCGTCATGCCCGAAACGCCGCGGCCGCCGCGGTTCTGCGTGCGGTACACGGTCTTCGCGCAGCGCTTGACATAGCCGAAATGCGTGAGCGTGACGACCATGTCCTGCTCCTGCACCAGATCGGCCGGGTCGATCTCGCCCTCCAGCGCGGTCAGCTCCGTGCGGCGTTCGTCCGCGTAGCGGCCGCGAATTTCCAGCGATTCCTGCTTGATGATGTCCAGCACCATGGACTCGCTTTGCAGCACGGCGCTCAGGTACGCGATGGTTTCTTTCAGCTGCGCCAGTTCCTCCTCCAGGCGCTCGCGCTCAAGCCCCGTCAGGCGGGAGAGGCGCATGTCCAAAATGGCCTGCGCCTGCTTTTCGGAGAGCAGGAAGCGCTCCATCAGGCGGGGTTTTGCCTCCGCCGCGTTCCGGCTGGAGCGGATGAGGGAGACCACTTCATCGATGTTATCCAGGGCGATGAGCAAACCCTCCAGGATGTGCGCGCGCGCCTCGGCCTTATCCAGGTCGTAGCGCGTGCGGCGGAGGATAACGTCTTTTTGATGCGCCAAATAATGGGACAGCATCTGCTTGAGCGTCAATAGCTTTGGCTCGCCGTCCACGAGCGCCAGCATGATCGCGCCAAAGGTGTCCTGCAGCTGCGTGTGCTTGTAGAGATAGTTGAGCACGACGGCGGCGTTTACGTCCTTCTTCAGTTCAATCACGATGCGCATGCCGTCCCGGTCGCTCTCGTCGCGGATGTCGGAGATACCGTCCAGCCGCTTTTCATGCACCAGCTCGGCAATCTTCTCGATCAGCCGCGCCTTGTTGACCATGTACGGGAGCTCCGTGACGAGAATACGGCTCCGGTTCGCGCTCATGGGCTCGATCTCGGTCCGCGCGCGCATGAGGATGCGGCCCCGGCCCGTGGTGTACGCCTCGTGGATGCCGCTCTTGCCCAGCACAAAAGCGCCGGTGGGGAAGTCAGGCCCTTTGATGTGGTTCATCAAGTCGGCGACCGTGCAATCCGGATGGTCGATGAGATGGATCAGGCCGTCGATCACCTCGCCCAGGTTGTGCGGCGGGATGTTGGTCGCCATGCCCACGGCGATGCCGTTGGAGCCGTTGACGAGCAGGTTCGGGCAGCGGGACGGCATGACCGCCGGCTGCATAAGGGTCTCGTCAAAGTTGGGGTAAAAATCGACGGTCTCTTTCTCTAAATCGCGCGTGAGTTCCATAGCGACCTTGGAAAGCCTGGCCTCGGTATACCGCATGGCCGCGGCCTCGTCGCCGTCCACGGAGCCAAAGTTGCCCTGGCCGTCGACGAGCATATAGCGCGTGGAGAAATCCTGGCCCAGGCGCACCATGGCGTCGTACACGGCGGTATCGCCGTGGGGATGGTATTTGCCCAGCACGTCGCCCACGATGCGGGCGCACTTGCGGAAGGGCTTGTCCGGCGTCATGCCCAGCTCATGCATCGCGTAGAGGATGCGGCGGTGCACGGGCTTCAACCCGTCGCGCACATCGGGCAGCGCGCGGTTGATGATGACGGCCATGGCGTAGGAGATGAAGGATTTTTTCATCTCCTCTTCCAGGTTGATATTGGCCAAACGCTCCTGAATGTTTTCGCTGTCCATGCTATCCCTCTTACATATCAGTTAATAAAGGGTTCCCCCGCAATACGTCGAGGCGTTCTATCATCTTCTATACGTCTAAATTCACAACCAGCTTCGAATTTTCCTCAATGAACTCGCGCCGCGGCTCGACCTTATCGCCCATGAGGAGGGACATGATCTCGTCCGCCGCGATGGCGTCCTCCACGGTGACGCGGAGCATGGTGCGCGTTTGCGGGTCCATGGTGGTGGACCAAAGCTGCTCGCTGCTCATCTCGCCAAGGCCCTTGTACCGCTGGATCTCCGGCTTTGGGTCGCGGCCGATTTCGGTGAGCAGAGCCTCCAGCGCCTCGTCGTTGTACACATACCGCTCCATCTTGCCGCGCGTGACCTTGTACAGCGGCGGCTGGGCGATGTAGACGTACCCCTCCTCCAGGAGCGGGCGCATATAGCGGTAGAAGAACGTGAGCATCAGAATGCGGATGTGACTGCCGTCCACGTCCGCGTCCGTCATGCAGACGATGCGGTGATAACGGAGCTTTTCGGGGTTGAAATCCTCGCCGATGCCGCAGCCAAAGGCCGTGATCATGGCCTTGATCTCCGCGTTGCCCAGGATGCGGTCCAGCCGCGTCTTCTCCACGTTGAGGATCTTGCCGCGCAAGGGCAGGATCGCCTGAAAGTGGCGGTCGCGCCCCATCTTGGCCGAGCCGCCCGCGCTGTTGCCCTCCACGATGAAGATCTCGCACTTGGCGGGATCGCGCTCCGCGCAGTCGGCCAGCTTGCCGGGCAGGCTGGCGCTCTCCAGCACGGTCTTGCGCCTGGTGAGCTCCCGCGCCTTGCGGGCGGCCTCCCGCGCCCGGGCGGCGCTCATGCAGCGGTCCAGAATACCGCGCGCCACGGCCGGGTTTTCCTCGAGAAAGGCGTTCAGCTTTTCCGCGACCAGGCTGTCCACCATGCCGCGCACCTCGCTGTTGCCCAGCTTCATTTTCGTCTGCCCCTCAAACTGCGGCTCCACGAGCTTGACGGAGATGATGGCGGCCATGCCCTCCCGGATGTCCTCGCCCTCAAGCTTGGCGCCTTCGCCCTTTAGAATGTTAAAGCGCTTGCCGTAGTCGTTGATCACGCGCGTGAGCGCCGTGCGGAAGCCCACCAGATGCGTGCCGCCCTCCACGGTGTTGATGTTGTTGGCAAAGGCGAACACGCTCTCGGAATAGCCGTCGTTGTACTGCAGGGCGACCTCAATGCTTGTGTCGCCGCGCACGCCCTCCATGTAAATCGGCTCTGGGAAGAGCGTTTCCCTATTTTTGTTCAGATATTTGACGAACTCGATGATGCCGCCCTCGTAGTGGAACACGCGGCCCTTGTCCGTGCGCTCGTCGTCAAAGGTAATTCTCACGCCCTTGTTGAGAAACGCGATCTCGCGCAGGCGGGATTTGAGCACCTCGTATTGAAAATCGCCGGTTTCAAAGATGCCGTCCGGGTTTGCGTCAGACTTGACGTCCGGCATGAAGACCACGTAGGTGCCCGTCTCCTCGGTTTCGCCGGCCACGCGCAAATCGTATTCGGGCTTGCCGCGGCGGTATTCCTGCTCATACACCTTGCCGTCCTGCTTGACGACGACCTTCATCCAGATGGACAGCGCGTTGACGACGGACGCGCCCACGCCGTGCAGGCCGCCCGACACCTTGTACCCCTCCCCGCCGAACTTGCCGCCCGCGTGCAGCATGGTCAGGCATACCTCGACCGCCGGCCGGCCGACCTT
>WRGP01000066.1 GCA_009787135.1 Bacillota bacterium
CCATCGCCTCGCCGCCTTCCCCGCCCCTGGCCCACACGTCGCACAGGCTGGCCTCCACGCCCGCGGCCCGCACGGCTTCAAGCGCCAGATCAATTTCCGCCTGCGTGTCAGCGGCAAAGCGGTTGAGCGCCACCGTCACCGGCAGGCCCCATACCTCCCGCGCGTTGCGCAGGTGGCGCATTACATTGGGCAGCCCGGCGGCAAGCGCCGCAAGGTTTTCTTCGCCCAGCGCCGCCTTAGGCACGCCGCCGTGCGTCTTCAGCGCCCGCACCGTGACCACGAGTACCATGGCGTCGGGCCGGATGCCGGCTGTCCGGCACTTGATATCAATAAACTTTTCCGCGCCCAGATCCGCGCCAAAGCCCGCTTCCGTCACCACAACATCAGAAAGCCGCATAGCCAGTTTCGTGGCGATCACGCTGTTGCAGCCATGCGCGATGTTCGCGAACGGGCCGCCATGCACCAGCGCGGGCGTGCCCGCCAGCGTCTGCACCAGGTTTGGCTGGAGCGCGTCACGCAGCAGCACCGCCATCGCGCCCGGCGCTTCAAGCTGCTCCGCGCAGACAGGCTCGCCCGTAAACGTCCGCGCCACGACGATGCGCCCCAAGCGAGCGCGCAGATCCTTTAGGTCATGCGCGAGGCAGAAAACAGCCATGACCTCGCTGGCCGCCGTGATATCAAACCCATCCTCGCGCGGCATGCCGCTTGCTTTGCCGCCAAGACCCGATACAATGCCGCGCAGCTGCCGGTCATTCATGTCCATGCAGCGCCGCCAGAAAACCTGGCGCGGGTCAATGCGCAGGCTGTTCCCCCGCGCGATGTGGTTGTCAACCAGGGCGGCGAGCAGGTTGTTTGCCGCGGTGACGGCATGCAAATCGCCGGTAAAATGCAGGTTGATATCCTCCATAGGAATCACCTGGCTATAGCCCCCGCCGGCCGCGCCGCCCTTGACGCCAAACACCGGCCCCAGCGAAGGCTCGCGCAGCACCAGCATCGTCCGCTTCCCAAGGCGCGAAAGCGCGTCCGCCAGCCCCACGCTGACCGTGGTCTTGCCCTCGCCCGCGGGCGTGGGCGTCATGGCGGAGACGAGCACCAGTTTTGCCTTCGGCGGCAAATCCGCGTAGGCGGACGCGTCCACCTTCGCCTTTCCCTGTCCATATTGCGTCCACGTGCCGTGCTTCAGGCCCGCGGCAGCGGCAATCTCTTCTATAGGCCGCGGCTTTTGAAGCCGCGCGATATCCAGATCGGATGGTATACTGATTCCCCCCATACCGTCATTTTTTTTAGTATAGCCCCATTGACGAATAATCGCAAGCCGAAAACGGCAAAATACCGCAAAACGCGGGCTGGGAGGCAACCCTAATGAAAGAGAAAAGACAAAACGCGATCAAGGCGCGGATCGCCGCCAGGCTCGGCCTGCTCGCGCGCATTTCGGACAAGGACAACAGCGATGTGGACGGAAGCTATACAGGCACCTCCAAGGACGGAAGCCCACCGACGCAGGACGCGGACGATCTGTAGGCATTACTCGCAATAGTCGATACAAGCCCTGTTTTGCATTACCGCGCCAACAAACGCGCTTACTTTTTGATGCTCCGGATGCGCCTGATACGCCGCCAGAGCCTCTTCGCTTTCAAACAGGCTTGTAAGGACGACATCCCGGTTGCCTGAAGGCAGCGTGGCAACGCAGACTTTCAGCTCAACAATGCCGTCAATACACTTCGGCAGCGCCTCCAGCGCTGATTTTATCTTTTCCGCGTTTTTCTGATTGTCCGCTTCCGTAAACCCATCCTTGTAATTCCAAGCGACGATGTGCCTTACCATGGTTGAGCCTCCTTTGCATTCACTCCCCTAGCCGATACCCCTTCTTCTCGCTCGTGCCGTCCTGCCGCTTAAAGTTTTCCTCGTTCTTACCCATGTATCGGTCATACAGTTCCCCGCTATCCATGCCCGCCCGCAGGCACATGCTCACGAAAAAGTGCAGGATATCCACCAGCTCCTCACGCACGGCACCCTGGTCCACGGGCTTTTTGTTCTTCCACCATTTGAAATTGACCTCGTCGAGCAGCTCGGCCATTTCCGAGAGCATGGCCAGCGTGTGCTTCTGGATCCACTCCTCATCGGAGATGCCCGTCAGGCCGCGCCTCTGAATGATATCCTCGTTAAGCTTTTGCTGCATGGCGAAGATGGTGTCCAGCTTGTCCATACTACCTCCCTTCGCCGGCCAGGGGCACGGCGCCCTGTGTAAACAGGTATTTCACCCAACTGGCCGTCTCCCGCAGATACTTCTGAACATTCCACAGCGCTCTTTACGTGCTTCGGGCGCCGGCTCCCGTCGCGGGAAGCCCCAACCCCTTACAGATCGAAAGCGCGCGCCACAGATGATAATCGCTCGTAACCACGATCGCCGTCCGAAGCCCCCGCGCATCCATGATCGCCTTCGCGTTTGTTATGTTTTGAATTGTATCATAGGAGGCCGGATCGCAGTAGACAGCTTCCCGGGGAACGCCGTTTGCCACGAGATAGGCTTTCATCATTTCCGCTTCCGGCATCGGCTCGTCACTGCCCTGCGCGCCGGTGGTGATGATTTTGCCGGCATAGCCTTTCGCATAAAGCGTAAGGGCCAATTCCAAACGCGACGCCAGCCAAGGGGAAGGCACGCCATCAGCATACACCTGCGCGCCCAGAATGGTCATAACGTCCGCCGGCTCCGGGGCGTTTAGCCGCTTCGCATTGATGATGACGGATGTCAGCAGGAAGGCCCCGAACAGCGTGCAGCCCGTTACGATCAGGCACAAACAGAACCGCCACTTTTTGAAAAATGGCCTCTTCGCCCGCATGCCTCTCTCCTTTGGGACGCTACCGCCACAGCAGCGCGGATTCGGGAATTTTATCCACGTCGCGCCCAACCAAGGACGCGGCGTTGGGATGATCAAGCAGCGACTTGGCCACGCGCAAAACATCCTCCGGCGTCACCGTATTGATCTTCTCAATCACCTCATCCTCGCTTTGCACCCGGCGAAGCAGCAGCTCGCCGCGCCCAATGCTGCTCATATGGCTTGACGCGCTCTCCAGGCCCAGGATATAGCCGCCCTTGAGCTGCTCGCGCGCCTTTACAAATTCTTCCATGTTCAGGCCACCGTCCAGCACACGCCGCACCTCCTCGCGCAGCATGGACAGCACCTTCTCCGCGTGCTGGGGCGACGTGCCCGCGTACAGCGTGTAAATCCCGCAGCCCGGGTATGCCGACGGATAGCTGTAAACGGTATACGCCATGCCGCTCTCCTCCCGGATACGCTGGAACAGGCGCGAGGACATGCCTCCGCCAAAGTAGTTGTTGAAGATGGACAGCGGGTACATGTCCGCGTGCCCTGTCGGAAGGCCGGGGAAGCCGATGCACAGATGCACCTGCTCGATATCCTTCACCTTGCGCCGTATGCCCGGCGTAAAGCAGTTCGTCCGCTCAAGGCCGGCGCATGGCGCGGCCGCCTGCCATCCTCCCAAATGCTCCTCCGCCAACTGCCGGAGCTTTTGCGCGTCATACCGGCCCGCGACGGCCAGCACGATGTTGTCCGGCCGGTAGTGCGCGGCCCTATACGCCGCCAAATCCTCACGCGTATACGCGGAAATGGCCTGGCTTTTGCCAAGGATGGGCTGGCTGAGCGGATTGCCGTGGAGCGCCGCCTCGCACAGCAGGTCGTGTACGATATCCTCCGGCGTATCCTCCACCATGGCGATCTCCTCCAGAATGACGCCGCGCTCCTTTTCCATCTCGCCTTCATCCAGCGACGCGTTGAGAAGGATATCGCAGAGCACATCCATCGCGATTGGCAGGTGCTCGTCCATCACCTTGGCGTAGTAGCACGTGCACTCCTTGGAGGTAAACGCGTTGATCTGCCCGCCGATTTCATCCATGGCCTCGGCGATCTGCCGCGCGCCGCGCTTGCCGGTGCCCTTGAAGAACATGTGCTCCAAAAAATGCGAAAGCCCATTTTCGCTGGGCTTTTCGGTCATGGAGCCCGCGCCGATCCAAAGGCCGACCGAGACGGACCGAAAGTGGTTGATGGGCTCCGCGATCACGCGAAGGCCGTTGGCGAGGGTAAAGGCGTCGTACATTGCTTCGCTCCTTTGCTGAGGGGGGGGAATCCTGGGATGGGGCCGGAGACGAAAAAACGCCGGGGGCTGTGCCCTCCGACCCCCGCTCAGAGGGATTATTCCCCTGAGCACCCCTTCTTTCCCGCCTCACGGCGGGCAGGG
>WRGP01000067.1 GCA_009787135.1 Bacillota bacterium
CCGCAAAGGGTTTGCTGCCCTATACGCAAGACAATATCCTGTGGTACATGGTAAACATTGACGTGGCGGGCGGCGTATCAATCGCCCAAAAGATTGCGGAGTATAACAGCGCCTTTTCTTGGGTAAAGGTAACGGACATGGCGGATTACGCCTCACAAACCTTAGGGGGGTTGATTGGGCAGCTATCCCTTGCCGCGGTATTGGCCTTTATGCTGGCCGCGGCGATTGCCGTGCTGATTACGGCCATGTTCTTCAAGATGCTGATCGCCAAAGACGCGAGACAAATTGCCATCATGCGGAGCCTCGGGCTTTCCTTCAGCGATATACGGCTGCAATACGTCACCCGCGCGGTCATCGTCTTGATGATTGGAATGGTGGCGGGCTTTATCACCGGCATTACCTTGGGCCAAGCGCTTGCCGGCATGCTCATTGCAGGCATTTCCAGCATGCGGTTTATCATCAATCCGTTCATGAGCTTTATCGTCAGTCCGCTGGTTCTTGCGGCCTCGGTTGGCGTTACAATTTTTTACGCAAGCACGTCAATCCAGAAAATAAACAGGATGCTTGTGGCCGAATAGGGGAGGGCAAAATGAAAAATATTTTGGTGGCAAAAGGGATCAACAA
This sequence comes from Bacillota bacterium, assembly GCA_009787135.1. GTDB lineage: Bacteria > Bacillota > Clostridia > Christensenellales > Aristaeellaceae > Avichristensenella. The sequence continues at coordinate 625 of WRGP01000067.1, forward strand.
GGTGTATGAAATAGGCAAGGGAAATACCCAGCAGGTTTTGCGCGATGTTGATATTTCCATCGGCGAGGGCGAGTTTGTGTCCGTCATGGGGCCGTCTGGCTCCGGCAAGTCAACGCTGCTCTACAATATAAGCGGCATGGATAAGGCTACGTCCGGCAAAATTCAGTTTTGCGGCGCGGAGCTGACCGAGATGCCCCAGGACGCGCTGTCGGCCTTGCGGCTTCGAAGAATGGGCTTTATATTCCAGCAAAACAACCTGCTAAAAAACCTCAACATTTTGGATAATATCATTCTGCCCGCTTACATGGCCCAAAATGAAACCCGGAAGAATATCGTTTCACGGGCGAAAAAGCTGATGGAGCAGACGGGCATATCCATGCTGGCGGACAACGATAGTACGCAGGCGTCCGGCGGTCAATTGCAACGCGTCTCCATATGCCGGGCATTGATCAACAATCCGGCTATTGTATTTGGGGACGAGCCCACCGGGGTGCTCAATTCTAAAGCGACAGGCGAGGTCATGGAGATATTGGCGGAAATCAACCGTGCGGGCACCACCCTCATGCTCGTGACGCATGACGCCAAAGTGGCCGCGAAAACAGAGCGGGTATTGTTTATGACGGACGGCGTCATCGCCAAGGAAAAGCGCCTCGGCAAATACCGAAAGGAACGCGGCGATATCAAAGCGCGGGAAAGCCAGCTTTCCGATTGGCTTTCCCAAATGGGATTTTGACATCGTTTCCTATGTTAAAATACATAAAAGTAAAAGGAGAAGATCACATGAACAAAACAGAGGTCGTAGCGCAGATTGCCCGAAAGACGGGGTTTTCCGCCGATGTTTGCGAAAAAGTCATAAAGGCTTTTGAGGAACAAACCGGCGACGCGCTGCTGGGTAAGCTCAAAGGCATTCAGAACAACCGTACCGGCATGCTGGCAAGCATTTGCGAGAAAACCGGCCTTGCCTTGGCCGATGGTGAAAAGGCCGTGGCCGCGCTGGAGGAAGTGCTTGGCACGGGGTTGTCTGACAAGCTGAGATTTTTCAGGTAAATCTCGGCTTTATCAAAATAGCCAGGAACATCAGCGCGCTGGCAACACCCAGCAGCGGGTACACATCGCCCACCAGCGTATCAAAGCCTATCAAGCCAATCGCCAGCGGGAGCAACAGCGCCAGCGGCCAGCTAAGGCGCGCGAAACGCCCCGGCAGGGAGCTTTCCAGCATGCGGTTCAGCGTGCGGACAAACGCTATCAGGGTCGTGAGCACCGCCAGGGACAGCACCACAATGCATAGCCAGTACCCCGCCGGGCCAAGGGAGCGCGCCAGCATCACCATGGGAAGCGCCGCGTCTTTAAGCGTGTCCGCATGGCGATAGAGTATCGCGTTCGCGCCAACGAGCAGCAATAGCATCAGCCCGCCCGCGATGGCGCTGGAACGCAGCACAACCTTTCGGCTTTGCTTGCGGCCCACCTCACACAACACGCCACAGGCGAGCGCCGCGTTCATGGCGGCATACGCAAACGCCATGGGCAGGGCACGCCAAGCACCGGGCAGGGCCGGCGGAACCGCCTTTTGCGTGACCGTGGGCTCACGCAGCAGCAGCGCGTACAAAAAAAGGCACGCGGGCAGAAGCCAGCCGCTGATAACCGCAATCGCGGCAATGCCCTTTCGCGCCAGAAAAAAGGATAGGAGTAAGGACGCGGCAACGCCGGCGGTATACGCATGATGAACAGGCAGCGCCAGCGCCATAAGTTCCCCCATCGCGGCAATCATCGCGCCCGCCGTAGCCGCCACCAGCGCGCCGTTGAGCCATGCCGCGACAATACCGGCCTGCCCCCCAAGCGCGCGGCGGCATAGCGTGCTCAAATCATACGCGTGAAGCCGGTCCGAGAGCGTGGCCGTGAGCGCCGCGAATGCCGCAAGCGTTAAGGCTGCCAGGGCGCAGCCCGCCCACGACCATACGCCAAAAACACTGAAAAAGCGCAATACTTCACGCCCTGACGCGAACCCAGCGCCCACAATTGCCGCCACAAGCACCAAGGCAATCTGAAACCCGCCGCTTTGCCTTTCGCGCATACGCTCCTCCCATTTCATGGGGAGCGTATGCGCGTCCCCGGCATATCATGCCAAGGAGAATGGGGGAATGGGGGAAACGAAGAGGGATGTCTGCTTTCTCTTCAGGGGAAAACAGATCAAGCCAGAAAAAAACAGATCAGGCGAACGGGTTCTCGTCCTTGTAGAGCATGCCGCCGGGCTGGTTAAACGCCACGTCTTCCACGCCCAGCAGTTTCATAATGGAGAACAGCGGCTTGCCCACATGGCCGAACGCCACGGCGCCATGGTGCGGATACCGCTTCGCGATGAGCACATGGCGATAGAAACGATCCATCTGCGAAATGGCGAATACGCCAATGCCGCCAAAGGATTTGGGTTCCACGGGCAGCACCTCGCCCTGCGCGATATAGCTTACCAGCTTGCCTTCGGCATTGCCCTGCAGGCGGTAAAATGTGATGGGGCCGGCTTTAATCGCGCCTTCCAGCGTGCCGCGCGTGATGTCCGGCTCGCCGTCCGGCTCCAGCGAGCGCTTCATGATGAGCTGATACTTCATCGCGCCGTCCGTAAGGCGGTCAATCGGCGTGTTGCCGCAGTGGAAGCCCATGAACACCTCTTTTGCCGAATACCCGAACTTGCCCTCAATATGCGCCTTGTACATATCCGCAGGGACGGTGTTGTTGATATCCAGCAGCGTGACGGACGATTCGGTCACGCACGCGCCCAAAAACTCGGACAGCGCGCCGTATATGTCCACCTCGCAGGCGACGGGAATGCCGCGGCTGGTCAGGCGGGAGTTGACATAGCACGGCACAAAGCCGAAGAACGACTCAAACGCCGGCCAGCACTTATTGGCGAACACAAAATACTCCGCGGCGCCCCTGTTCGCTTCCGCCCAGTCCAGCAGGGTGAGTTCATACTGCGCCAGGCGCGGCAGCACGCCGGGCATCTTATTGCCAGCACCCAGTTCTTCCGCCATTTCTTTGGCGACCGCCTCAATGCGCGGGTCATCCTTATGCTTTAGGAAAGCGTCATACAGGTCCAGCTCAGAGTTTTCCTGAACGTTCACGCCCAGCGTAAAGAGCGGCGCGATGGGCGCGTTGCAGGCCAAAAAGTCGAACGGACGCGGGCCAAAGGCAAATATCTTCAGCTTGCGCAGCGCCAGCAGCGCGCGGGCGACCGGCATAAACTCCGCGATCATGGCGCTGACCTCGTTCGGCATGCCGACAGGGTACTCGGGGATGTACGGCCGAAGGCCGCGAAGGCCTATGTTATAGCTGGCGTTGAGCATGCCGCAGAAGGCGTCCCCACGCTCGCTTAAAAGCACATCCGTATCCTCCTCCGCGGCGGCGACAAACATCGAAGGGCCGTCGAACATCTGCGCCAGCAGCGTCTCGGGGCCTTCCGGCCCAAAGTTGCCAAGGTATACGACAAGCGCGTTCACGCCCGCCGCGCGGATTTCTTCCAGCGCCCGAAGCGTATCCCGCTCATTTTCAATGGTCGTCTTCGCCTCAAAAATCTCTCCGCCCGCCAGCGTAAAACAGCGCACCACCTCGGCGCGGCGGCGCTGGGACAGGGAAACGGGGAAGCAGTCGCGGCTGACCGCG
>WRGP01000068.1 GCA_009787135.1 Bacillota bacterium
CTCACTCCCACAATATGGAATAAGCCCTGATCTCTTTGTAATTCAAGGGTTTCGGCGCGTTGTTTGCACGCTAACTGTCAAAGATGGGAATTTGTACTATAAACGAGCGGAATCTTTTTGTCAAGTAGGTGATAAACCGCCTTCAATTCGGAAATAAGCCAACTCGCGCATTTTTACGTATCTCTTCCGTCATAGATTGAGCGCAAAGCCTTGCTGAACCACTGGAAACACGAGATTTACCGGGAGCTGAAATGCAAGTGGCCTATCAAAAATACGGCTGCAGGTTTATTTCCGAATTGAAGCTGTCAAGGACCCGGGCTTGACAAAGTAGTTTTGCAGTGTATAATAAAAAATATTATACAGATAAAGTATAGTGAAATTATCTTTTGAAGGAGTATCAATATTTATGAACAAAGAAAAAGCGAGTAAAATTTCGTTTATCGCGGGAATCATAGGGGTTATAGCCAGTATTGTGTCTATAATAATGAATATAACCAATTCTAATGTATCAAGTTACCAGGATTTTTTTGGAAGAAGTTGGTTTGTTATATTCATTTTAATAGTTTTTATAATACCCACGGTCATTTCTAATAGCTCTGCGTTTTTCAAAAAAGAAAAATAAGTTTACCGGGAACCGCAATGCAAATGTGCCTTGGCAAAGGCTGTGGTTTTGACATGTCCGCACGGTTTCCTACATTTTTTTCACAATCCACGCCCCGCCATACCCCAATTCACCAGCAAAATGCTCCCCACAATCAAAACCCCGCCCACCATCTGCATGGGCGCAAACCCTTCGCCCAGCAGCAAAGCGCCCGCGACGACGGCCACCACCGGGTTCAGGTTGATGAAAATCGCCACCTGCACGGTGGACAGCGCGTGGATGGCCTGCGCGTAGTAGAAAAAGCACAGCGCGGAGCAAATCGCGGCCAAAAACAGCACCGCGGCCCAGCCGCCCAGCGGCACGGGCCGCCACTTGTCGGCACACGCCTCATACAGCGCCAGCGGGAGCAGGGCCAAAAGGCCCGCGACGCCCTGCCAGACGGTCAGATTCAGGCTGGAATACCGCTTGAGCAGCCGGTCGCTGATCTCGATGTATGTGGACCAGCACAGGCAAGCGCCCAAGAGCAGCAGGTTGCCCAGCAGCACCGTAACGTTCAGGCCCCCGCCCTCCTGCGCCGCGCCAAAGTAGGCGACCAGGAAGACGCCCAGCATGGACACCAGCACGCCCATCCAACAGGCCAGCCGATACCTCCGCCCGCGAAGCGCGCCCCATACAATCGAAAAAACGGGGATCGCCGCAAGCACGAGCGACGCGTTGGCCACCGTAGTGCGCATCACGCCTAAATACTCGCAGACAAAATAGAGCGTGATGCCCGTGACGCCCGTCAGAAAAATGGCCGGTACGTCACGCTTCTCCGGCAGACGCAAACCGCCCTCCTTGCGGGCAAGGAGCGGCAGCATGATCAGGCAGACAAGCACATAGCGCGCAAAGGCCAGCGTGAACTCGCCAAAGCCCTGCTGCATCGCGTATTTGGACGCGATGAAAGAAAAGCCCCACATCCCCGCGACAAACGATATCTTCGCGTACGCTTCTCCCTTGCCGACCGGTTTGATGGTGTTCATAATATGTATTGGCGAAGGTCGCGGCGCGTGGCCTCCGCGCCCAAGTGCTTATGCACGTACTCGCCATTGATCGTAAGCGTAAAGGATGGCATGGTGCCGTCCGCGTTAAACGAGATATCGTCCAGTAAGCGCTCAAAAACCGATACCAGCCGCCTTGCGCCAATGTCCTCCCCGTTTTCGTTGGCCAGGTACGCGGCCTCGGCCAGCACGTCCAGCGCGCTGTCCTCAAAGACAATATCCACATGATCCACCGATAACAGGGCCTTATACTGCCGCGTGAGCGCGTTCTCCGGCTGGATCAGGATCAGGCGGAAGTCCTCCTTGGTGAGCGACTTGAGCGTTACGTGCACAGGGAAACGGCCCTGCAGCTCAGGGATCAAATCCGTCACTTTGGCCACGTGGAACGCGCCCGCCGCGATGAAGAGCATAAAATCCGTCTTGACCGGCCCGTACTTGGTGTTGACCGTGGACCCTTCCACAATGGGCAGAATATCGCGCTGTACGCCTTCGCGGCTCACGTCCGGCCCATGGCCGCCCGTGGACCGGCCCGCGATCTTGTCGATCTCGTCAATGAACACGATGCCGTCCTGCTCCGCGCGGCGGAGCGCCTCCTCGGTCACGGTATCCATGTCGATAAGCTTGCCCTCCTCCTCCGCGAGGAGGATCTTGCGCGCCTCGGACACCTTCATGCGGCGGAGCTTTGTGCGCTTGGGCAGCATGTTGCCCATCATATCGCCGATGGAAACGCTGGCGCCGTTGATCTCCACGGGAACCGGCGTGTCCTCCACCTCCACCTCGATCTCATAATCCTCCAGCTCGCCGCGGCCAAGGCGCTCTCGGATCTCCTCCCGCCTGCCCTGCGCGCGCTGCTGCTCCTCCGGCGGCACGTCCGGCTCCTTAGGCCGGTTGCCCAGCAGCATGTCGATGGGGTTTGTCTTGTGCTTGGGCGGGCTGACGATCAGCGACGCCAGCCTGTCCTCGGTCAGCACCTGCGCGCGCGCCTTGACGCGCTCGGCGTGCTCCGCCTTCACCATACGGATCGCGGCCTCCACCAGGTCGCGCACGATGGACTCCACGTCGCGGCCCACGTAGCCGACCTCGGTGAACTTCGTCGCCTCCACCTTCACCAGCGGCGCCTCCACCAGCTTGGCCAGGCGGCGGGCAATTTCCGTCTTGCCCACGCCCGTAGGGCCGATCATGAGGATATTCTTGGGCGCGATCTCCTCCCGCAATTCCGGCGGAAGCTGCGCGCGGCGGTAGCGGTTGCGAAGCGCGATGGCCACGGAACGCTTGGCGTCATCCTGTCCGACAATAAAGCGATCAAGCTCGCGCGTGATTTCCCGTGGGGTAAGCTCTGGCATGGTAGTACCTCCTTTGGGTATATGGGAAAGGGGGTTGTAAGGGATGCTTCCGCTACGCTGGGCCCGGGGAACCGGAGCCGTTTTCCGCCCGCGGCGGAATCAAAACGGCGAAGGTTCCTTTCGGCGCGGAGCGCCGCCAGCGCGGCGCGGCAACGCCGAAACGCGGATCAGCGCCCCCGGCGTTTCCCCCTCAAATCTCCTCCACCGTAATATGCCCGTTCGTAAACACGCAGATGGACGACGCCACACTCAGCGCCTCCTCCGCGATCTTCCGGGCGTCCATGTCCGTATGGCGGACAAGGGCGCGGGCGGCGGCCAGGGCATAATTTCCGCCCGAGCCAATGGCGCACACGCCGTCGTCCGGGCTGATCACTTCACCCGTGCCCGAGACGATCAGCATATCCTCCCTGCCCGCGACGATCATCATGGCCTCCAACCTGCGCAGCGCCTTGTCACTGCGCCAATCCTGCGCCAACTCCACCGCGGCGCGCATCAGGTTATAGCCAAACTGCTCCATTTTTTCCTCAAACTTTTCGCTGAGCGAAAACGCGTCGGCAACAGAACCGGCAAAGCCCAGCACCGCGCGCCCCTCGCAGATGCGCCGCACCTTGACGGCGCTGCCCTTGAAAATGGTGGATTCCCCCATGGTGACCTGGCCGTCTCCCGCGATAGCGCATTGGCCATTCCTGCGCACGCCGCAGATGGTCGTTCCCCTAAGCTGCATCATAGCCCTCCTTTGATCGCGCCGATCGCTTCAAGCGCCCTTTGCGAGATCATCTCATATCGTTTCACCTTGTCGCGGATTTTATCGTCCAGCGGATCAATCAGCCCAAAGGCGATGTTCATCGGCTGAAAATCGCGGTTTGCCGCGGATACGTGCCGCGACAGCGCGCCCATGGCGGTCGTGGCCGGGAAGCGGACGGGCGGCTTGCCCGTCAGGCGGCACGCCAGCGAAAGCCCGGCCGCAAGGCCGCTCGCCGCGGACTCCACATACCCCTCCACCCCCGTGATCTGGCCCGCGAAATACAGCCCGCCGCTGCCGGCGACTTGATACGTGTCGTCCAAAATGCCCGGCGAATTTAGAAACGTGTTGCGGTGCATCACCCCATAGCGCGCGAACTCGGCATGTTCAAGCCCCGGGATCAGCCCAAACACGCGCCGCTGGCTTGAAAAGGTGAGGCGCGTCTGAAACCCGACCAAATTATACAGCGTGCCCGCCGCGTCGTCCTGCCGAAGCTGCGCCACGGCGAACGGCCGCCTGCCCGTAGCCGGGTCCCGAAGCCCCACGGGCTTGAGCGGCCCGT
>WRGP01000069.1 GCA_009787135.1 Bacillota bacterium
GGATTTTAAAGAAGGGATTCGTAAGGGACGCGGCCTTCAGGCGGGGGGCCGGGGGGCGGGGCTCCCCGGCCTCCCCTCCCGCTTCATAGCGGCCTTCGCCGCTTCCTGCTCAGCCTGCTTCTTGGACGCGCCGCTCCCCTGGGCGCGGCGTCCGTCCTGAAGGCATACCTCCACAAAAAACACGCGCGCGTGCGGCGGCCCCTCGTCGCCCATGACATGATACAGGGGCGCGTGATGCCCCCGCGCCTGTTCCCGCTCCTGCAGCGCGCTCTTCCAGTTGGGCTCCGCCGCGACCGGCGTAAAATCACCCAGCATGCGGCCGCAAACGGCCCGCGCCGCGGGGAGCCCGCCGTCCAGATACACGGCGGCCAGCACCGCCTCCATCGCGTCGGCCAGCATGGAGGGCTTGTCCCGCCCGCCGGAGGCCTCCTCGCCATGGTCGAGCCGGAGAAATTCGCCCAGGCCAAAGCCGCGCGCGGCCTCCGCCAGGGACTCCTCGCGCACCAGCGCGGCGCGGAGCTGTGTCAGTTCTCCCTCCCGCATATCAGGATGCCGCGCGTAGATCTCGTCGCTGACGCACAGCTCCAGCACCGCGTCGCCCAGAAATTCCAGCCGCTGGTTGTCCGCGCCCTCTTTGCCCGCCGCCGAAGGATGCGTGAGCGCAAGCGAAAGCAGCCCGCTTTCACGAAACGCGTGACCGAGCCTTTTGATCAGGACCGACAGATCGCCTTGTTCAGCCATTCTCTAAAAACGCGCCTCAATATAGGCGACAATATCGCCCACGGTCTTCATTCGCATCAGCGCGTCGTCCTCCACGGTCAGCCCGAGCTCGCTCTCCAGATCCATGATCAGCATCATGATGTTGGCCGAATCCGCCTTAAGATCCTCCAGCAGGCGGGACGCGGGGGTGATGGCAGCCTTGTCGATCTTGAGCTGATCCGCGATCAGCTGGCTTATTTTTTCAAACATGATGGTACCTCCTTATGATTGCGAATGATTACCTTCCCGCCGAATAATATTGACAACATCGCCTTCCAGCATGCTCCGCGCCTGGCGAATGGCACAGAAAAAAGCGTGCGCGCCCGAATTTCCGTGCGCCTTGATGACCGCGCCGTTCACGCCCAGCAGGGGCGCGCCGCCAACCTCGTCCGGGTCCAGCTTGCTTTTAAGCCTTGAGAAAGCGCCCTTTGCGAGCATCGCGCCCACCTTAGCGCGCCCGGAGGCATGAAGCTCTTCCTTCAGGAGCTTGAAAATCGCTTTTGTGATGCCCTCCATGGATTTAAGCAGAATGTTGCCCGCAAAGCCGTCGACCACAACCACATCCGCCTCGCCCATAGGGACCCCGCGGGCTTCCAGATTTCCCACAAAATGAAGGCCCGATTCCCTCAGCAGCGCATAGGCGGCTTTGGTCTGCTGGTTGCCCTTTTCCGCCTCCTCGCCGATGCCAAGCAGCGCGACGCGCGGAACGGCGACGCCCATCACCTGCCGCATATACGCGCTGCCCATCCGGGCGAAGCTGAGCAGGTACTCCGGCAGGCAGTCCACGTTCGCGCCCACATCTACCAGCAGCGCCTGCCCCCCGTTGACGGTCGGAAGCGGCGCGGCCAGCGCGGGGCGCTCCACGCCTTTGATCCGGCCCAAGCGGAACAAGCCGCCCGCCATGACGGCCCCCGTGGACCCGGCGGAAACAAGGGCCGCGGCCTCTCCCTCGCGCACAAGGCCTATCGCGCGCACCAGCGAGGAATCCGTCTTGTGGCGAATGGCCATCACCGGCGACTCCGTGTTCTCGACGATCTCGCGCGCGTCCACGACAGCCGCACGGTCAAGAACATCCTGCGCGCCCTCCAGCAGGGGCTGGATGCGCTCGGCCTGTCCCACCAGCAAAACGCGCAAGTCGTCAAACGCCCGCAGCGCGCTGACACTGCCCCGCACGGTGATATCCGGCGCGAAATCGCCGCCCATGGCGTCAATGGCGATCGTATACATGAAACGCCTCCTTGTCCTTTGACCGTCCTATTGTAGCAGAGAATTGGAAAAAAGTGAAGCGTTTCGTGAAAAGGGGCCGCGGGAAGGGGGACGCCAAGGGGCCCCGCCCCCCGGGTCCCGGCCGGGGGACCAGCCCCCCGGACCCCTTTCTTTGCCTGCGGGCAAGAGGGGGGCAAAGAGCGCGTGTACCGCCCCGCTCAGTTTGGTAAAAAAGCCATATGGACAGCGCGGGGAAACCGTGATAAGCTACAGCTATGCGCCGCCGCGGCTCACAAAAATCATTCGCGGGCAAGGAGAAAAAAATAATGAAGCGAACAATAACCGCTCTCTTAACAGCCTTGACGACCCTTCTGTGCTGCGTTGGCTGCGCGCCGGCGCAAACAGCGGCCGAAGATATGATCGCGCACGCCTACCCCGCATATGGCGTTCGGGTCTGGATTCCAAAGCAGGAGTACGTCGATATCCTCTTCGACGACACGCTGATCGTGCCGTGTTTTCTAAGCGAGGACTACCCATCGCTCATAGACTTGTTGAACAAGATCGCGGAAAAGCTATCAGCCGGCGGGTCGGTCAGCGAAGAAGACGCGTTGGCAATTTCTGATCTGGCGGCGAAAACGATGAAGCATCTGCTGGTCATCGAGCGCCGCGAAGCGCAGGCGCTGGATGCGTCACAGGCTGAAAACCCGGCGGAGGATGCCCTCGGCATACCGGGCGCGGCGGAATTTGGCCGCCAAGACGGGTACGCGTACATCGTCTATGAGCCGCAAGCGGACGTCGGCGATCTGAGCGAAAGCGATCTGGCGCTATATGAGGCGTGCCGTGCGCGGGTGCCAGAAATGCGCGAGCGCCTCGAGCTCATCCCCATCGAAGCATCCGAAGCGCCCGCCGCCCTTGAGGCCACGCTGCCCGCGTTTGCCGCCGTGGATCTTATGGGCAACCCCATAACCAATGATATCTTCAAGGGCAAAAAAGTTACGATGATTAACTTCTGGGGCACATTCTGCGGCCCCTGCATTGAAGAGATGCCAGATCTCGGTGCGCTGGCGCGGAATCTGCCGGACGGCGCCCAGCTCATCGGCATCGCCGGCGATGTCGATGCCGCCGGCGGCCGCAATTTGAAGCTCGCCCAGGATATCATGGCCGGGGCCAACGCCGATTTCCTCAATATCGTGCCAGACGAAGCGCTGTTGGCCTACTGCAACGGCTTGGTGGGCGTGCCCACCACGATCTTTGTCGATGAAAATGGCGCACTGCTCGGGGAGCCGCTCCTCGGTTCCCGCTCAGCCGGGGAATACCGCGCCGCGCTGGAAGGATACCTGCCATGAGCACATCCTCCAAATGGCCGCTGCGCATCGGCCTGTTGGCAATCGCTGCCGGCCTCATCGCCTACGGCGTCCTCTGCGGGGAGGCGGCCACGGTGTTCATGAAAGCCGTCAACATCTGCCTCGAGTGCATTGGCCTGGGGTGACGGCATGAAGCGAAAGCGGAAACTGACGCAGTGGGCCGTCTTTGGCCTGACCAACGCGCACCTATCAGGCTTTGTCACGGGCACGCTCTACAAAGGCCCGCTCAAGCGGGTGTGCGTGCCCGGCCTGAACTGCTATTCTTGCCCGGGCGCGCTCGGCGCGTGCCCGCTTGGCGCGCTGCAGTCCGTCCTTGGCGCGTACAACTACCGTTTCAGCTTCTATGTGACCGGGCTGCTGCTGGCGTTTGGCGTGGTGTTTGGCCGGTTCGTTTGCGGGTTCCTGTGCCCCTTCGGGCTGGCGCAGGAGCTGCTCCACAAGATCCCCTCGCCAAAGTTCAAGCTGCGAAAGGTGTTCAGATACCTCAAATACGCGGTGCTGGCCATATTCGTGGCCGCGCTGCCGTTGCTTGCAACCAACTTCATGGGCATGGGCAAGCCGGCGTTTTGCGAGTATATCTGCCCGGCGGGCACGCTGACCGGCGGTATCCCGCTGCTGCTCGCGAACCCCGCCCTGCGCGAAGCCCTCGGCTGGCTGTTCTCGCTCAAGAGCGCGATTCTGCTATTGACGATCGCGGGAAGCGTGCTGATCTATCGCTTCTTTTGCCGTACGCTGTGCCCGCTCGGCGCGATCTATTCGCTTTTCAACCGTGTCAGCCTCTATCAGCTGCGGCTGACCCGCGAGCGCTGCGTGCGCTGCGGCGCCTGCGCGAAGGCGTGCAAAATGGAGGTGGAACCCTTCAAACAGCCAAACGCGCCGGAGTGCGTGCGCTGCGGCGATTGCGTCAACGCGTGCCCGGCGCGGGCGTTGAAGGCGGGGTTCGCGCGCCAGCGGCATGAAACGCTGG
>WRGP01000070.1 GCA_009787135.1 Bacillota bacterium
CAGGCAGCGGGCCAGCATGGTCTTGCCAGAACCTGGCGGGCCGACCATCAGCAGCGAGTGCCCGCCCGCCGCGGCGATCTCCAGCGCGCGCTTGGCGACATGCTGGCCCACCACATGGGACAGGTCGTTCGCCTCCTCCTGCCCGCGCGTGAGATCCGCGTACTGCGTCTGGTTCTGCGGCGTCATGGGATTTTGGCCTGTCAGATGCGCGACAACGGCCCCAAGCGAACGCGCCGCGTACACCTCAACCCCTTCCAGGCAGGCAAGCTCCGGCGCGTTTGCCGCCGGCAGAACAAACCGCGCGTACCCCTGCGCCACGGCGGAAAGCGCGGCTGGCAAAACCCCTCGGACGGGGGACAGCTCCCCGCTCATCGATAGCTCGCCTAAGAACAAGGTGTCCCCCGCCGCCGCGGGAGGAAGCTGGCCCGACGCGCTGAGCACGGCAAGCGCGATGGGCAGATCATATACGGGCCCGGTTTTTTTCGTGTCCGCGGGCGCCAGGTTGATGATCACGCGCGTGAACGGCATGGCAAACCCGCTGTTCGCCAGCGCCGCGCGCACCCTCTCGCGCGATTCGCGCACGGCCGCGTCCGGCAGGCCTACGACCTCAAACAGGGGCATCCCGCCGGAGACATTCGCCTCCACCGACACGGGGTACCCCTCAATGCCAATCAGCCCATAGGACATAACGCGCGCCAGCAAGGTGCACGCTCCTTTCTTTTGTGGGAGAGGCGCAAGGGGGCGCCGCCCCCTTGCGCCTCTCCGGATACTCAGTAATACAGCCAGCCCCTAAACCTCCACCCCGGCAAATACAGCCCCCCAAACCAGTTCACCGCGTCCGCCCACGCGCGGGGCACCTGCACGCCGGTGGCGACAGGGTAAAAGCCGGCAAACAGCACGGCTATCACCGCCATGTAGGCGATCTGCGCTGCGCGCGCCAAATCCGGCTTGGCCTTATACAGCTTTTCAAACGCGAACACAATCGCCATCATGACAAACGGCAGGCTGCCAAAGTAGTGGTAGATATACATAGAGCGCGGCACCAGCACCCACGGCAGGAACTGCGCGGCAAAGGCGATCACCAGCATGGCCGGGCGGTGATCCCGCACAGCCTCCCCGCGAAGGCGGGGGCCCGCCCATGTCCAGATCACATACAGGATCGCGGCCAGCCCCGCCCACCAGACGGCCGGGTTGCCCAGGGACATGATCGTGGAGATCATGCCGGGCGCGACGTACGGGCTCCCGTTATAGTAATAGATGGGCTTTAAGATCAGCGGCCATTCGTACCACGGCGACTGGAAGGGATGGTCAGCCCCCAGGCCCGGCGTGGCATGGTAGCTGTACATGCCGATCTGCGCGTTCCAGAAACGCTGCCATGTCAGCCCGCCTTCATACGCAAAGTAGGGGATATAGCTGAAATAGTAAATCGCGGCCGGGATAACGACAAAAAACACGACGCAGCTTGCCAGCGTGCCGATAACGTACCGTCCAAACCCTTTCACGCGCCGCGCCGCCTCGCCGCCCGCTTCCATGGCGCGTCTGTAGTCCGTCAGCCGCTGGAAAAGCGACCAGAACAGCAGCGCCGCCAGCCCCACGCTCGCGTAGAAGCCAATCCACTTGCTGGCGCAAGCCAGGCCCATGAACAGGCCGGACAGGCCCAGCGGGATCAGCGTGCGCCACCCGTCGCGCAGGAAGCTCATCTGCATGTACCTGAACATGCACAGGTACATGAGGATAATGAACAGCACGGCGTAGCTGTCAATGGTGGCGATGCGCGTTTGGGTAAGGTGCATGAGGTCAAACGCCATCACAAACGCGCCCAGAAACGCGTAGCGCGTCTTCTTGAACAAAAGCTTAGCCATCAGATACATGGCCGGCACCATCAGCACGCCCATCAGCGTGCCCATGAACCGCCAGCCAAACGCCGTCATGCCGAAGAGCCGGATGCCCCACATGATGAACACCTTGCCCAGCGGCGGATGCGTCGTCTCATAGGTCGGGAGCCGATGCAGATGTTCATAGCCGGTGCGCGCGTGGTATATCTCGTCAAAGTAGGTGCTGTTGAGGTAGCTTGGCTGCGCGGGCACGACATCCTGCTCGTCTATGAGCAGCATCGGGTCATAGGTATTCTCCTCCCGGCCGCCGGCACTCGTCACCGACGCGACGGGGAGCAGGTTCCCGTCCAAACCGCGGAACCCCACCTCCATAAGCTGCAGCGACGGGCCGTTGGAGATCAGGCGCACGTAACGCCCCTCGCATGGCTGCGGGCTCTTTGAGGCGCGATTCCCTTCCGCGTCATATACTTCCGGCGTCAGGTACTTCCAGCGGAAGCACTCCCCAACGTTCATTTCCGCGCGGACGGGCTCTGTCCATGTCTCGCCGTCCACAGAGCATTCCACGGTAAAATCGCGGGAGGTGATGTTGCCGTAATACAGCACGGTAAACGCCGTCTCCCCGCCAAGATCAAACACGACCTCCTCCGCCGCGCCCGTGCTCACCCAAGTGGTCTGCGGCGCTGTGGCCGCGCCCAGGCCCACATACGCGATCACCGCGTATACCGCCGTCAGGCCCAGCATCAGCCGCCAATCCCTTGGCCGCATGGCGAATGCCGGCGGGGTTTTGCCCTCCGGCGCGGGCAGCCTGTCTATCCCCTCGCGCTTTATGGCGGGCCCCTCCGGAAGCGGCCTGCGCTTTGCATCCAGCGCCGTCCATACGGCCAGGGCAAAGAGCAGCAGGTTGACGGCCGAAAGGAAAGAGACGATGCCGCCATAGCCTGCCATAAGATGGACGTCCCGCAGCACCGCGGCGCAGTTGACATACAGCGTGACGGAGAACCCGGCAAACAGCGCCAAGCAGCGCCAATCAGGCCTTCTTATATAAGCATACAGCAGCAACAGCAGCGCGGGGAACAGATATCTTTCGTGCATCCGCACCCCAAACAGGTACAGGCCCATGAAGATCAGCGCGCCAAAAAACGGAAGCTTATCCTCTTTTCGCTTGCGCCAGCACAGCGCCATCACGCCCGCCACAACCAGCGCCATCAAGACGGCGCCCAGCTGGCCGTACGGAATGCCCAGCACCGTATCGTTCAAGCTCCGCCAGTTCGCGCCAAGGAGATAGTACAGGTTCCCCGCGTTCACCGTGGCATACGCGTAGGCCGAAAGGGTTTGCGTGTACAGTGCAAAGATCCATTGGAGCGGCGCTTCCTTGCCCCAGAGAAAGGGCAGCAGCGTGGCGGCGGCCGCCAGCACCGCGCATCCAAAGCCCTTGAGCGCGTCCAGCGCCAGCTTTTTCCTGTCCTCGCTATCGTATAGATGCGCCGCCAGGGCGGCAAGCCCCACAGGCCCGGCCATCAGCGCCTGGGGTTTCATGAGCACGGTGAGCGTGTACACAGGCAGGGCCCACAGCCACTTCTTTTCCGACACCAACAACACCGTTACCAGCAATCCCAGCGCCATCACGGCGTCCACCTGCCCCCAGACCGCCCCATTGACCAAAATGGCGGGGCTTACGGCATACAGCGCGGCCAAAAGAGCGGCCTTCGTGTCCCCAAGGCGCTTGCGCCCTGCCGCAAAGATCACACAGACCGCCGCAAGGTCAGCCGCCACCGGCATAAGCTTCACCATAACGCGGGCCATCCGCCCCATCTCCGCCGCGCCAAAGAGTTTGAGCAAAGCGCCGGTCAGCCATAGCGGGTACATATACCCTGGCGGATAGTCACAGAAGATATCCGGCGAGTAAAACGCGTTTGGCCCGACATTCGCCATGCGAAGCGCCCAGGCGTAAAAGCAGTTCATATCCGTCTCATACCCCGGCTGCGTAACCATCAGCCAGAGCCGGACGAGCGCGGCCAGCGCCATCACCCCTCCTATCATCAGCCAAGAATGCGAAGCTTTGCGGCCGCGAAGGTTGAGCAGCACCGGCAGGAGCGCCAGAAACAGCATCGTCCACAAAAGCGGGCTGACGGCGCCGGCGGGCCGGTCCGCGGTTTGCGGTTCAGGCCCGGGATCATAGTAATAGGCAGCGTTTGAATAATCGCGCAATTGCTGGACCGTGAAGCCTTCGGGCGCCGCGTCCACCCGGGTGAGCGACAGGTCGTCAAAAAAGGCCTTTCCCGCGGTATCGGCGCTGTAGTCGCCCAGCCTCGCGCCGACGGTGACCTCGCTTTGCCCCTCGTCCGCGCGGAAGTAACCCTCCACATACACCCATTCCCCGGCGGTATCATACAAGCCCCCAAACGACACATAGGACGTAAGCAGGGAAAGGCTCGCGCCACCGTATGCCGCTCCCTCCGCCTTGATCCAGCCGCTCAGGTGATAGAGTGTCTCCGGCTCGACTGGAACGGCTTGCACAAACCGCGCGTC
>WRGP01000071.1 GCA_009787135.1 Bacillota bacterium
GGCGGGCGCGGCAGCCGCAGAGGATGTTTTGGTGGCCGTCTTCTTCGCGGCGGGCGCGTCCGTCTTGGGGGTTTTTCCCTGGATCAGGTCCGTGAAAAATTTCTGAGCCGCCGCGATGTGCTCGGGCTTGATCATCGCCAGCAGCGAGGGCAGCACGCTGGAGAGGTTCGCCAGTTCCAATGGGTTCTGCTTCATGCCAAGCGCGCCGACCACCGAACTGAGAAGGCTTCGCTTTTCAGGCTCGAGCGTTTTTGTCAGCATCTTTTTCGCGTCGTCCTTTTTCTGATCCTGTACCAGGGGCAGTATATAGCCTAGAATATCCTGAAGGTTCAAATTCATTTTGCGCGCTCCTTGCTGTCAATCGTTGGGGTTATGCCGCGTCCGGCACGTCCGCGTCCATGTCATTGTCCGCGGCCTCGTCCACAGCGTCATCCAAGTTCTCCTCGTACCCATCAGCCGGAATCGGGGGCGCGATCTCGCCGGCTTCGGCCCTTTTCTCGCAGATCTTGCACACGTCCACGCGGCCGGCTTCAAAGGCCTGGTCCACGGTGCCCACATAGAAATTCTCGGAATAGGTCAGGGAGGAGCAATCCACGTACAGATGATACTTATGTCCAAACGTGGTCCAACATACTTCCCCGGCGTTGATGGCTTCCGCCTGCGCCTGCGCGCTGGCCAAGGCCTCCTGGGAAGCCGGGTTCCAATCGTAAGAGGTGCCGATGCCAAACGCCAAGGCGACGGCGGCCACGACGGAGGCCACCTGCTTTGTCTTGGGGTCAAGCTCTTTGTCGCTGAGCAGCAGGATCAGGATCGGCAAAAACGCCACGACGCTCACGAACACGCCCATATTGTTCCACAGCCAGAACTTGAGCTTGTTCGCCTCCGAAGCGGGGTCGATGTGGTTCGCCCTCTTCCAAAGCTGCGAGGCCGCGATTACCAGCGCCAGGTCCACGGCCAGCGCGGCGATCAGCCGGGTCAAAAGGCTTTCCGGGGGAACGTAGAGGTACTTGGTGAGCATGAGGAGCGCCACGGCCTCCGCGGCAATGGCCAGCACCCATAGCGCCGCGGCGGCGATGCGCAGGCCGCCCGCGCGCCGCTTCTTCCCCTCGGGCGGGGCGCCGGCGGTCCCTGCGCTCTTTTTGATTTCCTCCCCCGTGGAAGCGGAGATGATCTTGCGCTGGGCGGGCGGGGTCTTTTTCTTTGTTTCGGACAAACGAATTCCCTCCTTATGTGATTTGCGTTTAGTCCCTGGCCGGGCAGAGTTTTGGTATACGATAGCAACGTGAGTTCGGCGGAACCCAACGAGCAGCCCCAACTTTTGTAAAATCACCTCATAATTATGGATTTATTATATCGGATCGTCGTGATAACGTCAACATGAGGATATCGTCCCCAATAATGGTAAAGGCAAGGTTACGTTCATGTAGGTACCGGCATATGGGAGAAACGCCCCGCATATGCTCCACCATGATGTGGACGGGGGGTAATGCTTGATGGCAAAGGAGATGACGCCTGCGGCGCGCCGGAGCGCGAGGAGCCATTCCGTGGCGCTGGGCCCGTTGGTGGGCATCGCGCGCGGGCTGTTGGCCGCGGCGGCGGTTACGGTACTGGGCGTTGTGGTGTTCGCGCTGCTGATTCGATGGACGAATCCGTCGGATACGGTGATATCCGTGATGAACCAGGCGCTTAAATTGGGGGCGATCTTTACCGGCTGCCGCGCCTGCATCGGCCGGGGCGGCACGGGCGGCGTGTTCAAGGGCGCGCTGACCGGCCTTCTGTATATGATGCTGGGCATCATAGGGTACGCCTTCTTGAGCGGCCTGTCGCTCTCCTCCGCCGCGTACCTGACCGACCTTGGCATGGGTGTCGCGGCCGGCGGCCTTTGCGGCATGATCATGAGCAATCTGCCGAAAAAATGATTGCCACGCTCCGCAAGTTCATGTATAATAATGCCGTATATCTGTATACGGAGGCATTGATAACATGAAACATGTAAAGACCATCCAGAAAAGCTGCCTGGCGGAGAGCCTGCGCCACGGCGGATGCGGCGAGTGCCAGGCGAGCTGCCAGTCGGCTTGCAAGACATCCTGCACTGTGGCCAACCAGGCCTGCGCCAAGAAGGCTGAGCCGGCGAAGTGATTCACGCGTTCACCGCGCTGGGGCGGAGGATGGCGCTGGATGTTGGAAGCGGCGCGGTGCATGCGCTGGACGCGCTGGCGTATGAGGCGGTAAAACAATGGGGAACGCTCCCGCGCGAAGAGCTGGGAGCGCTTCTTTGTGTCTCTTTCCCCAAAGATGAGGTGGAAGAAGCGCTTGCCGAGCTGGAAGCGCTCGCGCGCGATGGGCAGCTGGGCGCGGACGATGCCTGCGCGGATATCCAGCCTCCGGAGCCGGGGGTTGTAAAGGCGATGTGCCTGCACGCCGCGCATGACTGCAACCTGCGCTGCGCGTATTGTTTTGCCGGTCAGGGCGATTATCACGGCCGCGACCGAAGCCTGATGCCCGCCGAGGTGGGCATGGCCGCGCTTGACTGGCTGGTAAAAAAAAGTGGGGCCAGGCGGGCGCTGGAGGTGGACTTCTTCGGCGGGGAACCGTTGATGAACATGGGGGCCGTCCGAGCGGTCGTCGCCTATGGCCGCTCGTTGGAAAAGACGCACCGCAAAAAATTCAAGTTTACCCTGACGACGAACGCGCTCGGGCTGACAGACGGGGCCATTGCCTTTTTAAACGAAGAAATGGACAACGTGGTACTCTCCATCGACGGGCGGCGTGAGGTGCATGACCGCATGCGGCCCGCGCCGGACGGGAGCGGGTCGTATGACAGGGTATTGCGGGGGGCGTGGAAGCTGGCGGAGGCAAGGAAGCAGCAGCGCTATTATGTGCGCGGCACGTTCACGCGCCATAACCTGGATTTTGACAGCGATGTGTTCAGCCTGGCGGACCGGGGGTTTGAGCAGATTTCCATTGAGCCGGTCGTCGCGGAAGATACGGCGGCATACGCGTTGCGGCCGGAGGACCTCCCCGCGATTCTGGAGACGTACGAGCGGCTGGCAAGCGAATACATCCGCCGCCGCCGCATGGGGAAGTGGTTTAATTTTTTCCATTTTATGGTCGATCTTTCAAACGGTCCCTGCCTGAGAAAGCGCCTTATGGGCTGCGGCGCGGGCAACGAGTATGTGGCCGTCACCCCGGCGGGCGACTTGTACCCTTGCCATCAGTTTGTCGGCCGCGAAGGGTTTCGCATGGGCAGCGTGCTGGATGAAAGCTTCAATGTGGACATTCAGCGGCAATTTGCGGCAAACCATGTCCTGGCCAAGGAAGCGTGCGCCGGGTGCTGGGCGCGCTTCTATTGCGGCGGCGGGTGCGCGGCGAACGCGCACGCGAAGCATGGCAATATTGCCGCGCCCTATGAGATGGAGTGCGAGATGGAGCGAAAGCGGCTGGAGTGCGCCTTGGCGATTGCGGCCGAGGAGATGGAATGGGAGGCGCGCGATTGATGCCCGGTAGTTTGATCAGCATCGCCGGTTTGGCTTGTTTTTCCTTGCGCAGCCTGCGGATCACGCCTGCCCATTGCCCCGCCAGATCCCCGGATCATGGAAGGGCCGGCCACGCACTTGTGCCAGTGTTTTTTTCAGATCGTTCTGGAAGCGGCCTCCTCCGGCATATCTTATGCAGGGGGATGCTTTATGGCCAAGCACGGCAAGACATACCGGATGGAACGCCGCTGGCCTTTTTGGCTTGCGCTGGCGCTTCTGATTCCGTTGGTTTTTTTTCTTTGGGCCGAGCATAGCCTAAGGCCCGTAATATTGACCATGGCGGAAGCGCGTGCCCGCGAGATGGCCGTGCAGGCCATGAACAGCGCGGTGTACGAGGTCATGCGGGAGGGCGGCGCGTATGACGACCTGATGACCGTTATGCTCGGCGAGAAGGGGCGCGTAACCATGATGCAGGCGAACAGCGTGCGCATGAATGAATTGGCGACGCGGGCCGCGCTGCTCGTGCAGCGCAACCTCGAAGATATCGCGAGAGAGGGGATCAGAATTCCGCTGGGCATGGCCCTTGGCAGCAGAATGCTGGCCGGCAGCGGCCCGTCGGTGCGTGTAAAGGTGGTGCCGATGGGGGCGGTATCGACGGAGTTTGTCAGCGAGTTTACCTCCGCGGGGATCAACCAAACCAGGCACCGCATTTTTTTGGAGATTCATACCACGGTGCAGATGGTTATTCCCATGGGCAGCAAGACCGCGTCCGTGACCGGCAACGTGCCGGTGGCGGAGTCCATCATTGTCGGCGAGGTACCGGATTCATTTGTCGACGTATCCGAAAAAGATCTGACGAATCTTTTGAACATACGGGCGCCAGCCGGCCTTTAGGGAACGAGAAGGAACAGGCGGGGGAGGAGCCCCCCCCTCGGGTTTTCATGCGTCCG
>WRGP01000072.1 GCA_009787135.1 Bacillota bacterium
TATCGACCAGCCGTATCCGGCCGCGCTATGGGAAAGCGTGCTGCTGCCCGCGCGGTCGGCGGGCTACCGCCCCGCGCTGTTGGACGAGCTGCTCGCACAGGGCAGCCTGTTCTGGCGGATGACGCCGGACAGCAGGCTGAGCTTCCACCGCTATGAGGAAATGGATTGGACAAAGCCGCCGCTCGCGGAAAAAGCGCCGCTTGCGGAGCATGAACAGGTTTTCGCGCGGGCGCTTGCGCAGCGGGGCGCCACGTTCGCGCAGGGGCTGGCCGGCCTTGCGGCCGGCAGGTCTCCGCTGGAAGTTCTGCTCAGCCTGGCGGAGAAGGGGCTGGCCAAGGCGGACAGCTTCGCGCCCGTGCGGCAATGGCTCGAAGGTGAAAAGCTCGAAGCTGCCAAGCGCAAGGCCCGCAGCCGGGCGAACGCCACCCTGGCCGGCCGCTGGGAGCTGACGCGCCCGCAAATCGAGCTTTCGCCGCAGGAGCGGCTGGAGCGCGCGTTTGACCGCGCCATCCTCCTGTGCCGCGAGACGGCGCAGGGCATCGCGTGGAATGAGGCGCTTCAAGTGCTCCGCATCTGGGAGTATACCGGCCGTGTGCGCAGGGGGTATTTTATCCGCGGGCTGTCCGGCGCGCAGTTCCTCCGCGACGCGGACTATTTGCCCACGCTGCTGGCCTTGCGGGAGCCGTTAGAGGAGATTGTATGGCTGAACGCCGCCGACCCGGCGCAGGCCTGGGGCAAGGCGCTGCCTCACGCGGAGGGGCGCGCGTTCATGGGCGTGCCGGGCACGGCTGTAGCGCTTCGCGCGGGAGCGCCGGTGGCTGTGCTGGAGCGGAACGGGCATACTTTGCGCGTGTTCGAGGAGGGTTTGCTGGAGGACGCGCTGAAGGCTTTTGTGCGCGATTATCAGCAGAAGCGTGTGTTTGCGCAGCGAAGCCGGGTTACGGTGAAGGAGTATCCGAAGGGAGCGGCGGGAGCGCTGGAGGCGGCGGGGTTTGCAAGGCAGATGTTAGATTATGAGGTTTGGCAGAAGAGAATGTAGGGGGCATTGTGATTTGAGATGAGTTTTGATACAATCATTGTCAATGCGAGAGAATGAATTTTCGACTATATGATGGAGGATGATAACATGCCGTTCATAACGATTGAAAGCGGTCTTATGCCTAAAGAGCAGAAAAACGAGTTAATCGAAAGAATCACGCAGATCGCTTCTGAAATTACACAGATTCCCCGTGAGTTCTTTTTTGTAAGCATTAAAGAACTGCCCGATGAAAACATTGGAATTGGCGGTATCTCTATTGATAAAATAAAGGCCAATCATAGATAAACAGCATCAGCAATAGGCTTGTAACGCACAGGATCGTATTTGTTTTACGAGGTAAAATGATATGGAGTGCATAGATAAGGATAAGAAAAAATCAACATGCTCTGCGATTCATACCTGACCTTTGCTCGCGATTATCAGCAGAAGCGTGTGTTTGCGCGCCGGAACTGGGTTACGAAAGAGAGAATACGCCTAAAGGTTATCGCGTTTCATTCTTTACTTTTTCTGCCCTTTATGATACCCTTTGCACAAGAAATCGCACGGAGGTATCCTATGTTTTTGGTCAGCCGTCTCCTTTCCGCCATGCTATCCGTTGCCATCCTCGCAGCGTCTTACACCTTCTCATCCTTTTCAGCATTACGCCCACTAAGCGCGTCCGACATCACCACAAAACTCCATGTACTGGGCGAGCTTGGCATTGAGTTTTCCCAAGAGACAGGGCTGTCTATTGAACAATCCCTCTATGAAACGGCATCCACGTGGGCAGATTTGGGGATTGATGTTCCTATCTCTTCTTATCCGATCATTTTGTCCATGCTGGGCATCGGAAAATACGACCCGGCTACGCAAGGCTTTATTCCCGTCACAAACAGCGTGTATGCCTTCGATGCAGAATGCCTTGACATCACGAAGGCATATGGGGATTTTTTGCTCGCGGTTTCCCGGATCAGCAACGAGGAGATTCGAATTGATGACTACCATTCGGAGGTAAGCGAAGCTACTTTTGAAGCCGGCATAGGAACCCAAGAAGTAACCTTCACGCTCAATGGAAACCCATACCGTTTTACAGCGCAGTTCTACTATGACTGGATGGACTGCACCATCATTGACTATGTAAACCGTATACTGGATGAACAGGGGATTGACAAACGATTGTGGTGTATGTTCGACGACGGGCAGGGATTCGTGGTGTTCTACAACAGCGCGGAATGGGCGCGGGAATTTTCGCGGCGGACAAACTGTCCGCTCGCCGTCCAGGCAAATGGGGCATTCTAAAAACATGCGCGCCCCCATTTCCCCTACCCCATCAACTCTACCATCACCCGGTTCTGCAAATCCAGCCCCCGTTTCGTCAGCCACACGCGCTCGTCGTCCCACTCCATCAATCCGCGCTCGCGCAGCTTCTTGAACTTCTCCGTATACGGTTCATAGAGCGCCCGCTCGCCCCAGGAAATGCCCTCCACCAGCCGAAGGCCCAGCATCAGCCTTTCAAAGCGGGCCTCCGCGTCAGACACGGCCGCTTCCTCGTCCCGCTCCCCTTTCAAATACCCCTCGATGGTATCGGCATTCCCCCAGCGAAAATCGCGCAGCAGCGAATGCGCCGCACAGCCAATGCCCACATAATCGCGCCGGAGCCAGTACCCCAGGTTATGCTGGGATTCATACCCGGGCTTTGCGTAATTAGAGATCTCATAGCGCGGCAGGCCGGCGTCTTCTGTCATCCAGAGGGCGTCGTCGCACATCTCCGCCAGTTCCTCCTCATCCGGCAGAAGCTCGGGATGCCCGCCATATCGGGCGTAAAACGGCGTGCCTGGCTCCACAATCAGGCTATAGATCGAGAGGTGGCGTGGCGAAAGCGACAGCGCGGCATCCAGCGTCTCCCGAAAATCCACGGGCCGCTGGCCGGGCAGGCCAACCATCAAATCAAGGTTTATGTTGTCAAACCCTGCCGCCCGGGCGGCCTTCACCGCCGCTTGAACATCCTCCCATCGGTGTACGCGGCCCAACGCTTCCAAAATACCCCGCTGCGCCGCCTGGCCGCCCAGCGACAGCCGGTTCACACCCCTGCCGCGCAAAACATCCAGCTTTCGCCCATCCACGGTGCCCGGGTTCGCTTCCACGGTAACCTCCGCGCCGTCCGCTACGGCAAAGTGGCGATGCACCGCGCCCAGCAACTCAAGCAGCATCTCCGCAGGCAGCGCGGTAGGCGTGCCGCCGCCAAAGTACACCGTGCCGGCCGCAAGCCCCTCCGCCCGCGCCATCTCCGCCTTCATGGCCTCCACCACGGGCCGCCACTGATCCTCCCGCCCCGCGTACGATGAAAAATCGCAATAACCGCACTTTTTAACACAAAAAGGAATGTGCAAATACAGGCCAATTTTCGTCATTTTGCTTCTTTTACCATTATAAATGGCGTCAATCCATCTTCAATACGGTCATAAACGCCTCGCTGGGCACCTCTACGGAGCCCACCTGGCGCATGCGTTTCTTGCCCTCTTTCTGCTTTTCCAGCAGCTTCTTCTTGCGGGTGATATCGCCGCCATAACACTTGGCCAGAACGTCCTTGCGCACGGCCTTTACAGTCTCGCGCGCGATCACTTTGCCGCCAATGGCCGCCTGAATGGGGATCTCAAACTGCTGGCGCGGGATAACGTCCTTGAGCTTTTCCGCGATGCCGCGCCCCCGGCCGTATGCCCTATCCCTATGGACAATCATCGAGAGCGCGTCGCAAATGTCGCCGTTGAGGAGGAAATCCAGCTTCACCAAATCGCTTGGCTCGTAGCCGGACAGCTCATAATCCAGCGAGGCGTACCCACGCGAGCGGGATTTGAGCTGGTCGAAGAAATCAAAGATGATTTCATTGAGCGGCATCTCATAGCGGAGCACCACGCGGCTGCCTTCATACTGCATGTCCTTGAACACCCCGCGCTTTTGCTGGCACAGTTCCATCAGCGCGCCCACAGATTCCTGCGGGGTGTGGATGTGCGCGAGCACGAACGGCTCCCGCATCTCCACAATCTGGCTGACATCGGGCAAATTCGTCGGGTTGTCGATGGTGATCGTCTCGCCGTCCAGCCGGGTCAGCTCATACACGACGCTCGGGGCGGTGGTGATCAAATCCAAATCAAACTCGCGCTCCAGCCGCGTCTGAATGATCTCCATATGCAAAAGGCCCAAAAAACCGCAGCGGAAACCATACCCGAGCGCGGCGGAGGTCTCCGGCTCGAACGCCAGCGACGCGTCGTTGAGGCGCAGCTTGTCCAGCGCATCCCGCAACGCCTCATAGTTCGCGCCGTCCGCGGGGTAGATACCGCAGAACACCATGGGATGCACCTGCCGATAGCCGGGCAGGGGCGCCTGCGCGGGGCGCTCGTGGTCGGTGATGGTA
>WRGP01000073.1 GCA_009787135.1 Bacillota bacterium
GCCTCCCGCCGAGCCTTCGCTTCGGCTCCTCGCGCCGGGAAAAAGTCTCTCGCCGGCTTGCCCGCAAAATTTGTCAGAAACTGGCATGGGCATATGATTTATTCTACGGACAGAATATAGCAGTATACCGGCTGGCCCCCGCTGTGCAACTCCACGTCACAGACGGAATATGCTCTGGCGAACTCATCCGCCAAGGATTCCGCCTCTTCCTTCGAAGCGTCCTCGCCGTAAAAGACGGTGATAAGCGAATCGTCTTCGGTGACGAGCATCTCCATGAGCCTGACCGCCACCGCGCGCGGCGTCTTGTCGCAGACGGAGATTTTGCCGTTGTACAGGCCGATGTAATCGCCCTCGCGGATGGTCAGGTCCTCAAACCGAGAGTCGCGGATGGCGGCGGTGATCATGCCGCTCTTGACCCGCCCGGCAGCCTCCCGCATGTGCGCGGCGTTCTCCTCCGGCGGCAGTTCGCTCTGACAGGCGATGACGCCCGCAACCCCCATGGCCACATTTTTCGTGGGGATTACGTATACCTCGCGCCGGGAGAGCTCAGCCGCCTGCTGCGCGGCCAGAATCACGTTGGAATTATTGGGGAATACATAGACGATCTTGGCGCGTACGCCATCAATGGCTCTGAGAAGATCCTCAATGCTGGGGTTCATCGTCTGGCCGCCGTCCACGATGCAGTCCACACCCAAGTCCTTAAAGATCGCGGAAAAGCCCTCGCCAAGGGACACGGCGACCATGCCGGTTTCCTTTTCGGGCTGTACCTGCGAGGCGCGCTGCCGCTCGCGCCGCTGTTCTATCATATTTTCGATCTTCAGGTTGATGAGCTCGCCCAGCGCCAGCGCCGCCTGCAACGCTTTGCCGGGGTCGTTCGTGTGAACGTGCACCTTGATCAGCGTCAGATCGCCCACCACGAGCACGCAATCCCCAATGCGGTTGAGCTTGCGGCGGAAGGTAGCGATGTCGTTATCGGTTACCGTTTCGTCCACATTTTGGATGAGGAACTCCGTGCAGTACGCGTAGCGAATTTCGCCAATAGCGTCGTGGTTGTCGTCAAAAGTAGCTTCGCCGTCCTCCGTCATCGTGACGGGCGCCACCACAATTTCCTTGCCCAGCAGCACGGCGTTCATGCCGGCATAGATGAGGAGCAGGCCGCGCCCGCCCGCGTCCACCACGCCCGCCTGTTTGAGCACGGGCAGCATTTCCGGCGTGCGCCTCAAAATGCTTTCGCCCGAGGAGAGGATGGCCTTAAACAGCGCCTCCATATCCTCGGGCGTTTTTTTCGCCTGGGCGATGGCCGCGTCCGCGATGACGCGCGACACCGTCAGAATGGTGCCCTCTTTGGGCTTCATGATCGCCTTATACGCGGTCTCCGAGCCGCTCTTGAGCGCTTTGGCGAATACCAGAGGCGTAACCTCCGCCTCGCCCGCCACGCCGCGGGCAAAGCCGCGGAACAGCTGGGAGAGAATCACGCCGGAATTGCCGCGCGCACCCTTAAGCGAGCCCTTTGCCACAGCCTCCGCCGCCTCATCCACGCGCATCAGTTCGCTCTGGTTGAGTTCCTTGGCCGCGCCCATGACCGTAAGGCTCATGTTGGTGCCCGTATCTCCATCCGGAACGGGAAAAACGTTCAGCGCGTCCACCGCCTCCCGGTTTTGTTCCAACAGGGCCGCTCCCGCCAGTAACATTTCACGAAAGAGCAGGCCGTCCACTTTCGCTTGCGCCAAATCGGGGTGCCTCCTTTGCGGGTGCGAATCCGAAGAATTCACATCATCATACAAGAATTTCGCAAGAAATCCCTGCCGCCGGTATTTTATACGCGAATGCCTTCAACGGAAATATTGACGCGGCGCACTGTCGCGCCGACCATGCTTTCCAGCTTGTAGGTGACGGTTTGCACAATGGAGTTGCACACCGCCACGATGGAAATGCCATATTCCACAATGATAAACAAGTCCACATCCAGTTCGCCGTCTTCCGCAAGCCGGATCTGCACGCCTCTGGTAAGGTTCTCCCGCCCGAGCCACTCGACGATACCATCTTTGGCACGCTTGGAGGACATGGCGACAATGCCGTAGCACTCCAGCGCGGCGTACCCGGCCATGCGCAGCAGCACATCCTCGGTAATAAAAATGGCGCCTAAATCGTTTGTGATTTTGCACTCCATCGGGTTGTCCTCCTTCAGACAGATAAGGGCCGGACGCATAAGCGGGGCAACCGCATGAACTCGATTTCATGCGGCGGAAAGAGAGGAAAGACGTTTGCACCAGCCGCATGAGCGTCCGTCCTTAGTATACGACTTTTTTAGGTTTCATGCAACTATAGCCTGCAAGTTCCGGGATTTCGGATTTTAGGATTTTAGGAAACTGTATGGCCAGAATTTTGAAAACCCTTGACATGACTATAGCTTTATAGTTTATAATCACAAAAAAGGAGGAATTTATGAAAGCGTATACCATTCGTGATTTGTCAAACGCATCCGGACTATCGCGCAGCACCCTTCTTTATTATGAATCTATTGGATTGTTAAAAGCGGAGGAACGCAGCGAAGCAGGGTATCGGCTTTATTCGGATAAAAGCATAACGAGACTCAGGCAAATCTGCACTTATCGGGACGCGGGTGTTCCCCTGTCGGAGATCGCCCGGATTTTGGAATCAGGAGGCGACGATGCCAAAGGTACAATCTTTACAAAAACGCTGGCTGCGCTAAACCAAAAGGCTTGCGAAATTCAAAAGCATCAAACGCAAATCGCCGCATTGCTCAGCCGAAAAACGCAGCAAGGAACGCTCCTGTCACGGACAGATAAGGATAGCGCAATGGTTTCAATCACTATGTTCGGTTTGGACCGTGCTATTTTTGAGCACATCGAACAAATTATAACGGATCATTCCAGGCACAAGGCAATTTTGCAAATGTGCGGTTTCGCCGACGCGGAGATTACCCGCATGCACAACATTCTTGAACATCAATGACGAAAGGGATGGATTGTTTATGTTTTTTCAACTCTACGTACTCGCGGTTATGATAATCGCGCCCATTCTTTCTATAATGATTGAACGCCCCATAAAGAAAATTTCAACGGTACCATTCGACACAGCCATAAAATGGTTTGTTTTCTGGGCAATAGGTGTTCGCCTGTTCACATCAGGCCTTACGCAGGTAATCAATCCGGCATATACGTCTGAATTACTCACTTTCGATGCGAACTATATGTTTATGATTCAAGAGCATGGATGCGCTAATATTGCCATTGGGCTTCTTGGCATACTATCACTTTTTAGTAAGAATTTCCGCGAACCGGCCGCAATCACAGCAGGTATATATATGCTTGGAGCAGCTATACTTCATAGTACCCGATTGGGAACGATGTCCGGCGGCGAGTTCATCGTGCTAATGACAGATATCATTATCGTTTTGATAGCTGCCGTCTTTTTATTATATAAATATAATAAAAATAAGGATACGCAAACGCGCCGGTAAGCCAATCGCGGGCCCTGCAAAAAATGCTTGCAATCGCTTGCTCAAAATGCTACAATAATCGTCACGACCATAAGGAGGTATGTCCCCATGGGCAAGTACTGCCAGATTTGCAAGAAGGGCACCATGTCCGGCAACAACGTCAGCCATTCCATGCGCCACACGCGCCGGATCTGGGCGCCGAACACCCAGCGTGTGCGCGTCATCGTGGGCGGCACGGTCTGCCATATGCATGTATGCACCCGTTGCCTTCGCAGCGGCAAAGTGCAGCGCGCGCTGTAAGGCAAACTATTCTATCCCTCGCCATCCCCTGAAAATCCGCTGATTTTCAGGGGATGCCGTTTCTTCTAGGGCAAACGCATGAACCTCGGTTCATGCGTTTGGCGCTTACCGCCCCCGCCGGGTAAAGAGACGCAACAACCCCCGCAGCCCGCGGGGCGCCCGCCAGCAGATCATACGAACCTTCATTGACGCCACCTCCACATGACTCAATACCATTTTATGGCAACAGTATCAACAGTTTTGAATGACCAAAAAACCGACGAGCACCAAAGTACACCCTAGAAGCGCCATCCAAAAGCCAAACACAAAGCTAAAAAAAGCCAGGCCCAGCCCGATACACACAAGAAGCCGTCCAATCTTGGAGACCGGGAAAAACCTCTCCCGTGTTTGCTCCTCGCAACAGGCGCGGTGATGCCGTTTGTTGGCCATCCAAACCACCTCATGGGAATGGTATGCGGTAGCATAGAAAAACTTGACTGCTTCTTTACCGTTCCAGCATAGCCCGCGCATGCGCCCTGGCGGTTTCGCCGCCCCCGAGCATTCTGGAAATCGCCTCTACCCGCCCCTCCGTGTCAAGCGGCGCAACGGTGGTGCGCGTCCGCTCGCCGCTTTCTTTTTTCTCCACCAAATACTGCGCGTCCGCCAGCGCCGCGATCTGCGGCAGGTGCGT
>WRGP01000074.1 GCA_009787135.1 Bacillota bacterium
CGGGATCGGGCATCAGGCGAAAGGCGGCCGCCGCGCAGGAACCGCCGGCGCGCGGATGGGGCACGGCCGATACCGGCGGATAGCCGCGCCGCAGGGCCGCGTCCGCCGGAATGACAAGCGCCCGGTTGAGATGCTCGCAGCACTGCACGCACAGCGCGACGCCGCCGCGGGCGCAGGCGCGCAGCGCGGCGGCCGCCACGGCATGGCCTGTCTCCGGCGAGCCCGCCTTGCCTATGGGGCTTCCGCCGATTTCGCTGGACGAACAGCCCAGCACAATCAGGCCGCCCCCGGGCACGTTTCCCCGCTCGATTAAAAAATCAACGGCTTGCTCCACCAGCCCCATGATGGTTTCCATGGCCTATTCCTCCTTCAAAACGGAATGTTCTTCAAACTGGCGCGCGGTAAACGCGTATGCCGCGATGGACACGGCGACGGATAGGTTGAGCGAATCGATTTGCCCCCCATGGGGAATGCGGACAGCCTGCCCTACCGCGGCAAAATGCGCGGGGAGCCCCGTGGCCTCGTTGCCAAAGACGAGCGCGAAGGGCGCCTCCGGCCGTTCCGCCGCCCGCGACAGGGGAAGGGCGCCGTCCAGCATGAAGGGGTACAGCGCATGGTTTGGGTATGCGGCACGGTAGGCGTCAAAGCTATCGAAATGCGCGGCGCGCATCGCGAACAGGGCGCCCATCGACGCGCGGACGACGCGCGGGTCAAACAGATCCGCCGAGGGGCGGATGATCGCGATGTCAATGAGACCAAAACCTAAACAGGCGCGCAGCGCTGTGCCCAGGTTGCCCATATCGGAAGGCTGGTGGAGGACGACATGGGGCGCTTCACCGGAAAGCGTGCTCTCATATTTATCAAATACAATCGCCGCGAAGCAATTTTCTTTGCGGCTGACGCGCGAGAGGGCATGGTCGGCAACCTCCGCGCGCACGCGTAAGGCCTCGCAACGGGCGCGAAGCGCGGTAACGCCCTCGCTGCCTTCCGCCGAGGAGTGAACGAGCAGACGCCGTGCGGCGCCGGGCCTTGCGTCCAGCAAAGCGTGCGATGGGGCAATGCCTGGCGCGTAGGCATAGGGCAGATCACGCTTGTAAGGCGCCAGCTTTGTCATCATACGATCCCTCCATACGAATTGTAACAGATTTATCTTGGAAGATAAAGCGGAGGGGGGCATATTTTTGTTTTTATTTGCATACTAGTTTTTTGGCGCCTTGCCAGCAGAAAGGTTGTAATAATTGAATTGGATTCTGTAAAATAAATGTAACAATTTATTCGTCGATGTTCGTATAATGTTTATTGCTGCCAAACCAAGATGTGCCGGGTTTTGTGTAGCTGACCGCAATATACTGCGTAATTGTTGGACAAAGCATGGAATACGAACGTCGTTCGTATTGTATCGTTTGTAATATTTCTGTGAAAAACTTTCGTGTTTCTTAAGGATTAAAATTCGTGTGAAGGCTTGCATTGGGGAGTAAAGTGGTGTATAAAGGTACTTAGTGGCAGAAAGTGGAGATTGCCTGTCGCGGATGGAGGAGTCGGAAGCATGGCGGGCGTCTTTGCGGGCACGTTTTCGCATAGCCTGGACGGCAAAGGCCGCGTAATCATTCCGGCGAGCTTTCGCGAGAAGCTCGGCAGTGGATTTACGATCGCCTTGAGCAGCGGCATTGACGCGCTCGCGGTCTATCCGCCCGCCAAGTGGGAGGCTGTTAACGAGCAGCTCAGCCGTGTGCGGGACACGGACGACGAGGGCATGGACTACCTCCGCTACATCATGGCCAACGCGCAGACGGATCTGGAGATGGACGCGCAAGGGCGTGTGCTGCTTCCGCAGCCGCTGCGCGAGGCGGTGGGGCTGACGCGCGACCTCACGTTTGTGGGCATGCGGGATCACGTGGAAATTTGGGACGCGGCCGCATACGCGGAGAAGTCGCTTAAGGCGCGTGAGAACTTCGCCAAGCTCCGCCGCCACGTAAACGAGACATATTGATAGGCCGGCAAGCCGGCGCCAGTTCATTCCGCGAGGGGGAGGGGTAGGCTGTGGTAAGACGCATGCATACGTATGCCAAGGCATATTCTTTGGGGATGAACGGCACTGCCGCGCTTGCCGGCGCGCCGATCGCGAGCGCGCGCCCGGTGAAGCGATCCCCGCGGCGCACGCCCGCCCATACACCCGAGCGCGCGGCGCGTGGGCTCCGCCTGCCCGTATGGGTGGTGCTCGTCGCGCTGGCGGCGCTCGTGTTTACCCTGTCGTTTATGCTGCTGGGCGTTCGCGCTCAGGTGTCGCAGGCGGCGAAGCGGGCGAGCGCGCTCGGCGTGGAGCTTTCCGGCGTTCAGGAAATCATCGGTTCCCTGGAGGTAAAAATCGCCGAGGCCAATGACCCGCAGCGGATTCATTCCATCGCCGTAAATCGGCTCAAGATGCGCCAGCCCACCGAAGATCAAATCCGCGTGGTGCCGCGGCCCTATGATTATGCGGCACAGACGCTCAAAGCGGAGGCGCAGCCTAAGGATCGCGGATTTTTCAGCCTGCTGCTGAGTTTGGTGGGATTATAATCTCCCGGCTTCTCGCGAGCCCAAGCCCCTTGGTTGTGTACGGCCCTATCGGTTCCTCCATGGCAAGGATTCCTCGCGGAATCCTTTGACGGCGCGCTACCTGTAAACGCGCGCCTCGCCCGGAAAACCGCGGCTTTTCAGGGGATGACGTTCCTTGCCTCCGTCAAACAAATGAATCGCGGTTCATTCGCTTGAAGGAAATAAAACGGGAGGCGATGCGCTTGACCACGCCGGGGATGATCGTACGAAAGCGACTGATCTGGCTGGCGGTGATCATTACCCTCCTTTTTTTCGCGGTCATTTGCCGCGTAGGACGGCTGACGATCGTGGACGCCGCGGAACTGACGAGGCGCGGGATCGCGCAGTGGACGCGCTCCGGCCTCATTACCGCGGACAGGGGCACGGTATATGACAAGCGTGGCGCCGTGCTCGCGCGAAACGCCACCGCCTACATCGTCACGGCGGTTCCAAGGCTCGTCAAGGACGCGGACGCCCTGTGCGACCTGATCTGCCCGCTGCTCCACCTGAACCGCGAATGGGTGATGGAAAAGCTGTCCAACAAGGGCGTCGCGTCCGTCACGATCAAACGGCAGGTAACCCGGGATGTGGTCGATACCCTGCGCGAGCTGGCCGCGCAGTCAAACGGCGCGCTTTCGGGGATCACGTTTGATCAGGACAGCCTCAGGTTTTATCCGTTTGGGAGCGCCCTCTCGCAGGTGCTGGGCCTGACGACGATCGACGGCGTGGGCCAGTCCGGCCTGGAACAGCAGTATGACCAGGTGCTCCGGGGCACGCCGGGCCGCATTGTGACCGAGGTGGACGCCAAGGCGCGCACCCTGCCGGGCGGGCAGACCTCCTACATCCCGGCGACAAAGGGCGCGGACGTGAAGCTGACCATTGACTCAACGATTCAATCGTTTGTCGAGCGGGCGCTTCGCGAGTGCATTGCCGTCAACGGAGCAAACCGCGTGATGGCGATCGTCATGGACCCGAACACGGGAAAAATTCTGGCCATGGCGATCAGCCCGTCCTTTGACCCCAACGAGCCGCCGCGAAGCGATTTGGACGCCCTGCGGGCGGGCATGCGCATCCAGCTCATCAGCGATGTCTATGAGCCGGGGTCCACGTTCAAGATCGTCACCACGGCGGCGGCGCTGGACAAAGGCGTGACGCATCCGGAGGAGAGGTTCTACTGCTCCGGCTCGATCATGGTGGACGGCGATAAGATCCGCTGCTGGAAGAACTCGCACGGGGCGGAGACCATGGCCGAGGCGCTGATGAACTCGTGCAACCCGGTCTTTACGGAGCTGGCTCTGCGGCTGGGCGTGGACACGTTCTACCAATATCTGTACGCGTTCGGCCTGGGCGCGAAGACGGGCATTGACCTGCCCGGCGAAAGCGGCGGCCTTCTCATCAACCAGCGGTATGTCAAGAGTGTGGATCTGGCGCGCATCGGGTTCGGGCAAAGCGTTACGGTGACGCCTCTGCAGATGATTACGGCAGCGTGCGCGGTTGTCAACGGCGGGCGGCTGATGCGGCCCTATCTGGCGGAGGAGGTCGTCAGCCAGGATGGCGAGGTGCTCCAGCGCACCCTGCCCAAGGTGGTCGCCACGCCCATCAAGCCCGAGACAAGCGCCACCATGCGCGGGCTGCTGGAAAACGTGGTGGAAAAGGGCGGAGGCCGCAACGCGGCGATCGAAGGCTACCGTATCGGGGGCAAGACGGGCACGGCGCAGGTGTACAAGGACGGCAAGATCGTCCATGACGTGCACATTGGCTCGTTCGTGGGGTTTGCCCCGGCGGACGACCCGCAGGTAGCCGTGCTGGTCATCGTGGACGAGGCGGAGCTGCAGCCGGACTATGGCGGCACCACCGCCGCGCC
>WRGP01000075.1 GCA_009787135.1 Bacillota bacterium
CGTCACGCCAGCCGGCGCCGCCTCCCCGCCGGCGCCGCCAAAGGCAAGGGCGAAAAGCCTCTCAAAGAGCTCCGTATAGTTCGCGAAACCCACGGTATTGCCCGCGCCGGCGCCGAGGGAGGGAATGTACACGCCATTCCATTGATGGATGAGCGCGTTTTCATTTTCAAGCGATTTGAGCTGCATAAGATGCGGAAAATCCGCGTAGGCCGTGCCAAGCTCCCGATACCCGTCGGCTTCGGCCTTTGTCCTGGCGAGGAGGGCGTCTGCCTCGGCGGCCGCCATCAGCGCGATGGCGGCGGATTCTCCCCTTGCCTTTTCTTCCGCCGCTGTGGCCTGCGCTTCCGAATTGATGCGAAGCACCTCCGCGGCGGCCTTGGCCCTTGCCTCTGACGCGGCGGCCTCGCCTTTGGCCGCTTCCTGCACGGCTTTGGCCTGCGCCTCCGCGTTGATGCGGACGACCTCCGCTTCCCCCTCCGCCTCGATCCGGTTCGCCTCAGCGGCCTGCGTGTTGCGGGCGGCTTCCAGCATGAGCTGTTCCGTTTCCATGCGGAGCTGGGCTTTGCGCTTGATGGCGTCTTCATAGGCGGCGCTCGCGATGATATCGGGATAGATCAATTCTCCCACGAGAATGGGGAACTCATCCTCCAGGCGGGCGATCGCGATCTCACGCGCCTGGCCCACGATTTTGCTCTTGTTCGGCATGACATTCTCGGTGTGGTACGCCTCAAGGCATTGCTCAAAAGCGGCTTTTAGCACGCCTTTCATCATTGCGCCCAGATCACTGCCGATGTTCTTTTCACCAAATATTTCGATGTATTCGTCCAGCCGCTCCGGATTGATGCGCACGGACAGGTTTGCCACGGTGGTGAGGTAATCCCCGTCCATGGTCTGGCCGCCGAACGCGTCGTTGGGGTCGCTCTCAACGCCAAGCTCCACAAAGACGAATTTTTGCAGCGTTGTATCCCAGGTGCTCTTTTTGTTCCATGGGGCGGTAAAGTTATACCCGGTCGTGAGGACACGCCCTCCGCCGCCCACCGTATAAATTCTGGTGATGCGGCCGGGGGCGACATAGGCGACAAAAGCGCTCGCGCCAACGAGCAAAGCGAAAAGAAAGCAAAGCAGGCGGGCGAGCGTGAACATGCCCCTCCTTTTTCCCTGAGAAAACAAGGATTTCATGGCCGGGATCACAAAAACGCCGATGGCCAGGAGAATCAGGGCTACAAAAAACAGAGACATTGCGCCACCTCCCTATTGACTGTATATTTCATTTTATAACATAGAAGCGCGCCGTGTCAACCGCTCGACCCGCGCGGGACAAACGCGTCTCGCGTATTTCGCGTTTGCCCCGGGCATCCGCGCGGTTCGCGGCAGGATTTGCGCGTTTTATATGGAATATATTTACAGAAAAAACAGCCAAAAAACCGAATATGGAGGGATTCGATGCCGCAGGATTTTACGCATCCCAATGCCCAGCCGTTTGCGCTGGAGGCTGGCGAAAACGCCCTGTTGCTGATCCATGGGTTTACGGGCAGCCCCTCGCACATGCGCACCGTCGGCGAGGCCGCGCACGCGGCGGGGTTCTCGGCCCGCGGGATTTTGCTGCCGGGGCATGGCGCCACGGTGGAGGCTATGGAAAAGAGCAATGACGCGCAGTGGTGGGAAGCCTGCCGGGCCGCCTATCAGGAGATGCTGGGCGCGTACAGGCGCGTGGCCGTTGGCGGGCTGTCGATGGGCGGCATTTTGACGCTGCTGCTGGCGGAAGCGTTCGAGCCGTCCGCTATCATTCTGTTTGCCCCCGCCATCCGCTATAAACGGCGGGTCAACCACCTCTCACCCGTGGTCAAGCGGTTCGCGCGCCAGATGAAATGGAAACCGCACGCGTATGTCCCGGGGGAATTTTTGT
Organism: Bacillota bacterium; assembly: GCA_009787135.1. GTDB lineage: Bacteria > Bacillota > Clostridia > Christensenellales > Aristaeellaceae > Avichristensenella. Next base: position 1,907 of record WRGP01000075.1, read on the forward strand.
CCGATTATGATTATGGCTACGCGGGCGCGCCCGTCAGCAAGGTGGAGGATATGACGCGCCTGCAGCGAAAGGCGCGGAAGGCGCTGCCTGAGATCACATGCCCGCTGCTGGTGATTCAGTCGCACAGGGACGAGAGCGTGCACCGCACGGGGCCTGAAATCATCACGCGGGGCGCCTCCTCACGGGTGAAGGAAATTGCCTGGGTGGACCGCTCGCGGCATGTGTGCACCATCGGGCCGGACCGCGCGTATGTCAACGGCCGCGTCATTGACTTTCTAAACCGGTTTGGGGTATAATACACAGACGATACGGCACATAAAGCGAGGTTTGAAAATGAAAAAAATTTTGGCGCTGTTGCTGCTCCTGGCGATGGGGCTGGCCATGACGGCCTGTGAGCGCTCCGACGTGGTGGCTGTGGTGGAGGGCAAGGAAATCCATTTGCCGGAAGCAAAGGAAGTATATGATTTTTACATAAAGCAGCAAATAGACATAGCGATGTATTACGGAATCCAGATCACGCCGGACTATCCTGGGTATAAGGATTTTATCGCGTCCATGAAGACGGGGACGCTCAACATGATGGTGGAAAACATCGCCAAGGAACTCATGCTAAGCAACGCCAACCTCGCGCTGACCCAAGAGGAGCTCGCGCAGATTGAGGCAACGGCCAATGAAGAATACAATGGCTTGATTGAGGGCAACACGTCCGTGAGCGAGGACGCCGGTGAGGAGGCGAAGGCGGCCGCCAGGGCATTGGCTCAGGCGAGGGCGGAGGAAGCGGGCTATTCGCTGGACGCGCTCCGGTACCTGATCCATTATGATACGGTCACGCAAAAGCTGCGCGATAAGATCGCCGAGAGCGTTGTGTTGCATGAGGCGGATGTCGAGACGAAGTACGACGCGCTGGTCGCGGAACAGATGGAGGCATACGCCGTATCGCCCACCCAGTTTGAACAGGATCTGCTGTATTATGGGAAGACGATCTACGCGTATCCGGAGGGATACCGGTTTGTGAAGAATATCGTCCTTGAACTGCCGGAAGAGGTCGCCGCGCGAATCGCTGAGAAAAGCGGCGAGCTGTCGGCCGCCAACAGCAGCGTGACGTCCGCCCTGGAGGCACTGGGCGCGGAAAGCGCGCCCGGGGGCGAGGAAAAAACCGCGCTGGAAGCGCGGCTGGCCGAATACAAGGCGCAAGCGGCGGCGCTGACGAATGAAATAGAAGCCTTGCGCCAGCAAGGCCTGGAAGAGATCCGCGAGCACGCGGAAGAGGTGCTCGCGCTGTGCAAGGCGGAAGGCGCTGATTTTGACGCGATCCTCGCGGAGTACAGCGTCGATCAGCCCTCGCTCCCGTTCCTCGCCGCGCATGGGTACCCTGTCAGCGCGCGGAGCAGCGCGTATGTGCAGCCCTTTACGGACGGCGCGATGGCGCTTGAGCACATCGGGGATGTATCCGGTCTTATCGCGTCGCAGTTCGGATATCATATCCTTCTGTATGCGGAGGACGCGCGGCCGGGCGCCGTGCCGCTGGCGGATGTGATCGACACGGTCACCGAACAGGCGCTCGCGGATAAGGAGGACGCGGCGTACAAGGAGTATGTCTCCCATTACCTTGGCAAGTATGATATCAAGGTGTATACCAGCCGCTTTAAGGTAGACTGAGCTTTGCCGGAGCAAAGCGCACCATTGGCATCAAAGGCGAAAGCGGGCGGAACAGCGGGGTACGCCCCCCCAAGAGCGCGTCAGGGGCTGAAAGCGCGCGGGCAGTCCTCGTGAAGTGCGCCCGCCGGCCTGAAGGGGGGAAATCCCGCGTAAGCGGGCCGTCCGCGCCGCGTTATGGCGTAGCGCTCACCAGAATGGAACGCGGGCTTGTCGTCTCTGTCAGGGATGGAAAGCCCGTTTTTATGTAAATGAAGGAGGAGTCGCGGTGAGAATTTTCAACACGCAGACGCGCCAAAAGGAAGAATTCATCCCCCTGGAGCCGGGCAAAATCAAGATGTACGCCTGCGGGCCGACGGTATACGATTATTTTCACATCGGCAACGCGCGGGCGTTCGTCGTCTTTGACACCATGCGCCGGCATTTGGAGCGCCGCGGGTACGATGTGCAATTCGTGCAAAACCTGACGGATATAGACGACAGGATGATTAAGCGGGCGAATGACGAAGGCATTACGGTCAAGGAATTGGCCGACCGCTTCATCGCCGCGTATTTTGAGGACGCGGACGCCCTGGGCGTGCGGCGCGCCACGGTACACCCCAAGGCTACCGAGCATATCCCGGAAATTATCGCGCTTGTTGCCCGGCTGGAGGCCAAGGGGCTGGCTTATGCCCTCAACGGCGACGTATACTTTGACACACAGGCGTATAAGGCTCACTACGGCAAGCTTTGCGGCCAAAATATGGAAGACTTGGAGAGCGGCAGCCGCGTCGGCGTGGACGAAGCGAAGAGGCACCCGATGGATTTCGCGCTGTGGAAGGCGCAGAAGCCCGGCGAGCCGGCCTGGGAGAGCCCGTGGGGGCCCGGCAGGCCCGGCT
>WRGP01000076.1 GCA_009787135.1 Bacillota bacterium
GCAGCTGGAGGCGCCCGCCGGCATTTCGGTACCCTGCGGGGACGCGGACGCGCTGGCGGAGGCCGCGGTGGCGCTCGCGGCGCGGCGGAATGAATTGCGCGAGGCGTGCCGGTCGCTTGCCCAGGCGCGGTTCGACCGCGAGAAGGCTGTCCGGGCCTATCTTGCGCAATACCATCGAATGATAGGAGCATGAAGCAATGCGTTCAAAAGAAAATATCTGGACAGTGCCCAATATTCTCACCATGCTGCGTTTGGCGCTCATTGGCGTGTTGGTCTGGCAGTATGCGCGGGGCCGTCCCATGTGGGCGCTGGCCGTCTTTCTGTTGGCGGGCGTCACGGACTTTCTGGACGGATTTATCGCGAGAAAATGGAATCTTATCACCGATTTCGGAAAGCTGATGGATCCACTGGCGGATAAGCTGATGCTTATCGCCGCGCTCGCCTGCCTGATGGTAGACCACCGCGCGCCCATGTGGATTCTGGCCGTTGTGGTCGTCAAGGAGTTCGCGATGGTCGTAGGCGGATACTGGCTGCTCAGGCGCGGCATTGTGGTACAGGCGCGGCTGATTGGCAAGGCGGCGACCGTCTCGTTCCTCCTCGCCGTGGCGGCGGCGTTCCTGCACGATGCCGTCGCGCCGCTCGATTTTGTGCTGCTATGCGGCGCGGCGGCGCTGTCCGTGGGCGCTTTGGCATGGTATGTCGCCGATACAGTCCGCTCCATAGAGCAAAAATGAAGCCGCGTTCGGCGTCTTGTTGACAAGAAGCCCTTGCGGCGCTAGAATCGTCAAAGAAAGGCGAAACCAATAAAATTTACCAGGGAGGCGGATTTCATGGAAAATAGGGGAAGCATCTCCATTCACGCGCAAAACATCATGCCCATCATCAAAAAATGGCTGTATTCGGATAAGGATATCTTCATCCGAGAGCTCGTGTCCAACGGCTGCGACGCGATCACCAAGCGCAAGCTTGCCCAGCCGGAAGCGGAGGTAGAATACCGCGTGACCGTTTCCGTGGACGAGGCCGCCGGTGTGCTCACCTTTGCGGATAACGGCATTGGCATGACCGCGGAGGAAGTGGAAAAGTACATCAATCAGGTCGCCTTCTCCGGCGCGGAGGAGTTCCTCAAGCAGTACGGCGGCGAGGGCGACGAAAAAAAGGGCGGTATCATCGGTCACTTTGGCCTCGGGTTTTATTCGGCGTTCATGGTCGCTTCGAAGGTGGAAATCGATACGCTGTCCTGCATGGAAGGCAGCCAGGCGGTTCGCTGGACGTCCGAGGACGGCATGACCTTTGCGATGGAACCGTCCGCCCGCGCGGCGGCCGGCACCACGATCACGCTGACCATCAGCGAAGAAGAGCATGAGTTTTTGCATGAATACCGCGTGCGCGAGGTGCTGGACAAGTATTGCGCGTTTTTGACCACGCCGGTCTATCTGGACGCCGTAGAAAAAGAAACGCCCGCGGCGGAAGCGGGCGAAGAAAAAGAAGCGCCCGCCGGGCCAAAGCCCATCAACGACACGCATCCGCTATGGCTGAAAAAGCCTTCCGACTGCACCGAGGAGGAGTACAAGGCCTTTTACACAAAGGTGTTTCACGAGTATGAGCCGCCGCTTTTTTGGGTGCATCTCAATGTGGACTACCCCTTCAACCTCAAGGGCATCCTGTACTTCCCCAAGCTCAAGCAGGAGTTTGGCGGCATGCTGGAGGGGCCGATCAAGCTCTTCAGCGGCCAGGTGTTCGTGGCGGATAATATCAAAGAGGTGATCCCGGAATTTCTCACGCTGCTCAAGGGTGTGATCGACTGCCCGGACCTGCCGCTCAACGTATCGCGCTCGTTCCTGCAAAACGACGGGTATGTCAAGAAGCTGTCCGCCTACATCACCCGCAAGGTGGCGGACCGGCTGACCGGGCTGTTCGCTTCCGAGCGGGAAAACTATGAAAAGTATTGGAACGACATCCACCCCTTCATCAAGTTCGGCTGCATGAAGGACGACGCGTTCTATGACCGCATGAAGGACGCCCTGCTGCTCAAGACCACGGACGAGCGGATGATGACCATCCAGGCGTATCTGGACGCGAACAGGGAAAAGGCGGAGAACAAGGTTTTCTACGCGTCGGACGCCAAGGTGCAAGCCGCCGCCATCGCGCTCTATACGCAGCAGGGGATTGATGTGGTGTTGTTTGATTCGCCGATTGACACCAACTTTATTTCCTTCTTGGAATATAAAAATAAAGATGTGCGCTACAGCCGCGTGGACGCGGATTTGTCGGGCCTTACGTCCGATGAGGCGGCGGAGGCGGCGCTGGACGCGGACAAGCTGACGGCCCTGTTCCGCGACGCGCTGGGCAAGGAGGATTTGCAGGTCAAGCTGGAATCCCTCAAAAACGCGGATCTGCCCGCCATGGCGATTGAGGAGGAGCAGATGCGCCGCTTTAAGGACATGTCGCGGCTTTACGGCGGCGGGTTTGCCATGCCGTCCGCCGCCAGTTTAGTGCTCAACAAGCGGAGCCCGGTGATCGCGGCGCTCAGCGCGCGCGAGGCGGATGAGGACGCGAAGATGATCTGCCGGCAGGTGTATGACCTGGCGGAAATGGCAAGGCAGCCACTGGAGGCGGAGGCTATGGGGGCATTTATTGAGAGGAGCAATAAGTTCCTGGAGAGGCTGCTGAAATAGCCGACGTACGTAAGGAGGGCTTTGGTATGATCAAAGTTCACAACATCGGCGGCTATGTCGTCCGAAACTATTTGCTCGAAACACCGGCCGGTGTCATTGCCGTTGACACCGGCTATCCGGGCGGTTTAGCAAAGTGAAAAAAGACTTTTCCTTCCCGCCCGTTAAAATCCCCGCGGACAGGGCCACTGTCGTGTCTTCCCAAGCGGATCAAATCTTTGAGGCGCTTGGATTGCCGGTCAAGATTCTGTTTCTGCCAGGCCATACGGAGGATTCCATCGGCCTTTTCCTATCGGATTCGGGCATTTTGCTATGCGGCGACGCGGCCATGAACGCTGTCATCAGCGTGGCGCGCCATACGATATGGATTGAGGACGCCGAGAAATTTGGGCGTTCGTGGGATACAATGCTCTCCTATAACCCAAGCGTGATTTATCCGGGCCATGGAAACCCGTTCAAGACAAAGGATCTGGTGCGGTATAGGCATTATTTGGATGGGAAGAAGTTGATACCGCCGAAGCCGGGCAAGTAGGCGGCTTAGCCTCCTCAAACTCGACACACCGTTGTCATATTCAAGCGATTGTTGTGAAAATAGTCCCGGCTACGCCTTCGTTTTGTTGGGAGATAGAAGATTTATCTCATTATCTGGAGGGCTGAAAATGAAAAAATCTATTTTGGTGTGCCTATTTAGCATTATATTGGTAATAGTTATGTCGCCGCACTCTATTCCGATTGTTTTTGCGCAAAATGAAACATTTGATTTACTTGGCAAATGGTTTGGAATCGACTATAGTCAGTATGGAGTTGGCAATCCTTCCGTCGTTGAGCGCAGCTATGTATCATTTTCGTCTAATGGTACGGTTGTTTATGAAAAAGCGGGCACTGTAGCAGAAGAGTATAAACAAAACGGAAAATATCAAGTGGTTGGCGAGTATAATAGTAAGGCGGATATGTCTTTTTATCGAGGATCAGACGAGAATAGCAGTTCTGAATTTTATTCCACAAATTTCATATATGATCCTCTTTCCAAGCTATTCATTAAAAAAGACGATAAATATAAGTTTTATGCTGAATATTTCGCAAAAGATTTGACCAATCCAGTCTTTCAAACATTCCAAGATAATGGTATTGATAAAGAATACGAAAATGAAAAAACAATCGTATTTGAAAATTTTATAACCGATGATGTATTCGAGTTGTGCGCAAAATTCAACGAAAAATATGAAGCTGAAACCAAAAGAATAGTAGCACTACTGTTGCCGCTTCTTGAATCCCAAGAAAAAGAAGCCTTGAATAACGAACAAAAAGAATTTGAAACCGAAATGGGAAATGACAGTTTCGTACTTGCGAATATGGATAAAGATTTATACCAGCAAGATTATATGTATTACGGTTCATTGGGCAGATGTGAACTCGCTCTTGCGACTGTCGAATGCAATAGAAGCCGCTGTATAGAGGTAACAAGAAGGTATTGCCGCCGGAACAGCGAGGCGCATTTTTAAGCCGGTCAAATCCTCCGCTTAAACGGCTTGATATGCGCCCCGGTGAATTCCGTTTGGCGATCAGACAAACGGCGTCACGTGCCGGACAGTTCCAGGGAATGAGCCCCCTGACGGGTTCCAAGGGGCAACGCCCCTTGGAAGACCTCTTCTAAGCCCTTCATGCGTTTGTCCTACCCCTCTATCGCCCGAAGGCTATGGCCAGCCGCCCTGCCAAGCGCGTATACGCCGCCTACGCCCAGCACGGCCGACACACCCACCAGCACGCCGAGCAACATCCCCATCCCCATGCCGCCCTCTACCATCTT
>WRGP01000077.1 GCA_009787135.1 Bacillota bacterium
GTTCAACCCCAACGGCTTCATCCGCGCGTGGAACGGGGAAGGGCAAGCCGGATGGGCTATCGTGGACAGCATGATGAACCTGCCGATCCTCTATTGGGCGCGGCGCGAAACCCACGACCCGCGGTTTTTGCTGATCGCGAAAAAACACGCGGATATGTCCATCCGGCATTTCGTGCGGGCAGACGGCTCCTGCAACCACATCGTCGTCTTCGACCCGACGACCGGCGAGGCGTTGGACGCGCCGGCCGGCCAGGGGTACGCGAAGGGGTCCAGTTGGTCGAGGGGGCAGAGCTGGGCGCTGTACGGGTTTACCCTCAGCTACATGGCGACGGGCGAGGAAGCGTATCTGCAAACGGCCAGGCGGGTGGCGGCGTATTTCATGCGGAATGTTCGTCCCGACGGGTTGACGGATTGCGACTTCGCGCAGCCCGGCGGAAAGGAGCGCATCGACAATATCGCCGGCGCGATAGCGGCCTGCGGCCTTCTGGAGCTGGCGCGGATCACCGGCCTGGAGGAGTATCACAACACCGCGATCCGGCTGCTGCGGGGCATTCTGGAGCACACCGCCGACTTTACGGAAAAGAGCGCCGGCATCCTGCAAAAATGTACGGCGTCCTATCACAATGACGGCGCCGGGCGGCACGTCAATATCCTGTATGGCGATTACTTTTTCGTTGAGGCGCTCGCGAAGCTCGCGGGGAGCGACCCCATGTTCTGGATGCACGAAGAGGATTGGCCGGGGGCCGGGGCACGATAAACCTTTTGAGGGAGGGAACGCCGATGATTCTATCTATTTCCGTGATCGGGGCCGACCGTCAGGTCAAGGCGCGCGCGTCTGCCGACGGGCACGTGTCGCTGGTGTATCCCTTGCCATATGAGCCGGGAGACGCGGTCTGCCTGCACGGGAGCGGAGCGGGTTTCGTGACCGCGCAAATGGAGGACGGTCTGGCGCCCGCCTTCGGATTTCTCCGCTCCGAGTTTCGCCTGCCCATCCCCTTCGGCCGGGAGCGCGACGGATACTCTCCCGGATGCTTTTCCGGCGGCCCGCACCTCCTTTGGGCGCGGGCGGCGGGCGCGAAGGAAATCGGGAATTACCGCAACCTGGCGCTCAATCCGCTTGATCATCATCACAACAGCGGGTTTTATCCGCACGCGGAGGCGAACGTGGAGACGCGCGGGGAATCGGCTTTCGCGGCGCGCAACGCCATCGACGGGAACTGCGCCAGCGCCGGGCACGGCCTGTGGCCCTATGAGAGCTGGGGCATCGACCGCCGGGAGGATGCGGAGATTCGCGTCGATTTCGGCCGAGAGGTGCGGATCGACAGGCTTGTGATCACGCTGCGCGCGGATTTCCCTCACGATAACTGGTGGAAAACCGCGGCCGTTACGTTTTCCAACGGTTTCGCCTTTCATCCCGGGTTCGTCAGGACCGGCGCTCCCCAGGCCTTTCTCATTGAGCCGCAGCAGACAGCCTGGCTGAGGATGAGCGGGATGGTGAAAGATCCGGAGGATCCCTCGCCGTTCCCGGCGCTTGCGCAATTGGAGGCTTGGGGCTATGATATGGTTTGAGCAAAAGAGCATATGACGAAGGAGGCTTTTGAATGAAGTTTGTAACGCGGTATCCCAGCCATCCGGAGGACGCGAAGCACTATACGACCGAGCGCCTGCGCGAGAGCTATCTGATTGAGACGGTCTTCGCGCCGGACAAGGCGCTGTTCGCCTACAGCCACTTCGACCGCATCATCGCGGGCGGCGTCATGCCTGTGTCCGAGGAGGTGACGCTGACGGGCGGCAAGGAAATGGCGTCCGCTTCCTTTCTGGAACGCCGCGAGATGGGCGTGATCAACGTCGGCGGTGAGGGTACGATCACCGTGGACGGCGCGGCATACGGCATGCGGGCGCGGGACGGCCTGTATGTGGGCATGGGCGCGGAGACGGTCTCGATGGCGAGCGCCGATCCCCGGAACCCCGCCAAATTCTATATCAACACCTGTCCGGCGCACGCTTCCTGTCCGACCGTCAAGATTGATATCCGCAAGGCAAACCGGCGGCCTCTCGGGACGGCGGAGAACTGTAACAAGCGCACCATCTATCAGTATGTGCATCCCGACGTGCTGCGGAGCTGCCAGCTGTGCATGGGGCTCACGGTGCTGGAACCCGGCTCCAACTGGAATACCATGCCCGCGCATACCCACGAGCGCCGCATGGAGGTATATTTTTACTTTGACCTGCCAGGCGATAACATCGTATTTCACATGATGGGAGAGCCTTCCCAGACGCGCCATATCGTGATGCGCAACGAGCAGGCCGTGATTTCCCCGTCCTGGTCGATCCATTCCGGCGTGGGCACAAGCCGCTACGCGTTCATATGGGGGATGTGCGGCGAGAATCAGACATTCGACGATATGGACGGCGTCGCCATGCCGGATATCCGATAAGCCCAAACAGCACAGGAGGCACGAAGATGGACATGAATCTGTTTTCCCTGAAAGGGAAGGTCGCTCTGGTGACGGGCGCGTCCTATGGAATCGGGCTGGCCATAAACACCGCCTTCGCGGCGGCGGGCGCGGCCTGCGTATTCTGCGATCTCCATGAGGATATCCTGCAAAAGGGATTCGACGCGTATCAGGCGCTTGGCATCAAGGCTCACGGCTATGTTTGCGACGTCACGGATGAAAAGCAAGTGGAAGCGATGGTAGCGCGGATCGAGGAAGAGGTCGGCCCGATCGATATTCTGGTCAACAATGCAGGCGTCATCAAGCGCGTCCCCATGACGGAGATGAGCGCGGAGGATTTCCGAAAGGTGGTCGACGTGGATCTGACCGCGCCCTTTATTTGCGCCAAGGCGGTGATCCCTTCGATGATCCGGCGGGGGCGCGGCAAGATCATCAACATCTGTTCCATGATGAGCGAGCTGGGCCGAGAGACGGTCTCCGCCTACGCGGCGGCAAAGGGCGGCTTAAAAATGCTCACCCGGAATATCTGTTCGGAATATGGCGGCCACAACATTCAATGCAACGGCATAGGCCCCGGATACATCGAAACGCCGCAGACCGAACCCCTGCGGCAGGAGGGGCATCCCTTTAACCATTTCATCATTTCCAAGACCCCAGCGGCTCGATGGGGTACCACAGAGGACCTGATGGGGCCGGCGGTGTTCCTGGCATCGGGCGCGTCCGATTTTGTGAACGGCCACATCCTGTATGTGGACGGCGGCATTCTGGCCTATATCGGGAAGCAGCCGTAGCGGGAACGTTAGCGGGTGCCGCGGCGGGACAGCGTTTGCCGAGGATACGCGGCCGGTTCGTTCGCGTAAGGCCGGCTGGCGGGCGGGATGTGCAGCATATCATCAGGCTCCCCTCAACCGCAGGGTGTTACTATATTGGCTCGGGATTTAGCGCTGGCCGTCGCATTCGTAAAGGCGGAGCATATATAAAACTGAAAGGCCGTACCGGATTGCGGGGGTCTTTTACGTACAGCCATCAAAAAGGGAGTTGATTATATGTGCGCGCTTGACCGCGCGGCAAGTGGTTTTTGCGAAAAGATCATTTGCAGCCGATGCTTGATAACCCCTTCCCTGCATAGATCGTCAGGGTGCCAGGGCCGCGCAGACATGATGAAGAAGAATCAAACGTCGGCATGCAGGATATGCACGCTTTCAAGATCAGCGCCGCAGCCGGTTTTCAAAGACAGAACCTATGATGGAAAAGAAACGCTCCGTGTTCGGCCCCTCGTACCGTCTCCGGCGGAGGCGCCGGCTCTCCCGCACGCGCTGCCATGGGTGGTGCAGCCTCTTGCCGCGAAGGCGGAACCCGCGCCTTTGGGGCAAGCGGAGGAGGTGCTGCCGTGCGCTCCGCCGAGGGGCTGCGAAGAAGAAATGGTATGCGAGGAAGGGGAATGCGGTCATACGGGGCAGGAAGCGCCTGAATGCCCGCCATGTGAATGTGACCCGTTGGAAAGGGATATGCACGCCGCCCGCGAAAGGGAAAAAATCGCGTTTCCACGCGCCGAGGACAGGGGTGGCGTGGATGAGCGGGATGCGTGGGTTCCACACGGCATCTCCGTCCATTATGACAAGGCGGTGGACGCTTATGGGGAAGGGCTGCTATATTTTCAAAAGTGGTGGTTCCTAAACGATATTGAACTCAGCGTTGGCGGCACACTGCTAAGCGGCACGCCTATTTTTCTGCGCGACAATACGCTGCGCATGGTGGATAAGACGCATAGCTACTTCATTCCGCTCCGCCATGTGGAGTACATAAAAACCCCTAACGGGATGTCGGATTATTAGAGGTATGCCCTAGACAGAGTCTATTTTTCGCACATTTGGAGAATATGCGCATAGGATGGAATGGGCGGATGAAATCACCCATTCCATTTTTTTTGTAAATATCGGGAGGTAACTATATGACGTGCTTCAGGAATCTTTATGAAGAATTCCGGCGCTTGGAGGGCCAGCCTGTAAAAATCATGATGAACGATCACAATACGTTCTACGGCCTCGTTCTGACTGAAAACGAGTATTCCTGCCGTATCATGAACCGCTGCGGCGACATCATGCTGATCGAGTACGCGCACATTGACGCGGTGGAAGAGCCTCAAATGCGCCTCCTTTGCAACTGTGAGGGGTGCGGCTGCGGCGGCAGGAAGCGTGA
>WRGP01000078.1 GCA_009787135.1 Bacillota bacterium
ATATCTGTGATATAATGTACAATATGCCCATTCAAGACGCAAGGAGATGAGGAGATGCATTTGAGAAAAGCATTTCAAAAAGGAACGGGACGAACATACTTCCCGAGTTTGACAGTTGACAAAAGGTGCACTTTTTCAAAGTCCTTATGAGAGCAAGGTTTTTCTGTCCGATCGAAGCGAAATTGTTGAACATATGCTATTGCGGAATGATGTATAATCTTCTTGTATCTTGCACAAGGGGTGGTATGCATGTACCTTAAGAAGACGCGAAATAAAGCAACCGGAAGAATCTACCTTAGCATTGTCGAGGGCTATTGGGATAAGGAACGTGGGCATACGAGAACAAAGACAATCGAATCAATCGGCTACGTATTGAGTCAAACCGTCAGGGGCGCAAGCGAAGAAATGAAAGCGTACATTCTTAGCGAAAAAGATTACAAACCCATAGGCGATAAGTACAAACGAAAATCCCGGATTATCCCTGTGGAAATTCAATATCACATATGGATAATGGTTCAACACTGGGAATCAATGGAGCAATTAAAAGCCGCTTCCGACAAAATGTTCAAAGACAGTGCCGCAGAGCCGTTTGTCAAATCGCTCAATCCCGAAAGTGTAAAGATAACAATAGCACCACAAATACAAATGTGGAAATAAGGTCATGAGACGGTTTGAATACACTGTTGAACGAGTCTCCGGTTACTGTTCATGCGGCTATAAGGTAGGCGATGTGTTCCGGTGTGAAGGGATGAATACACCGAATGTTCCTTTCTGCGGGGGAGCATACATGGCTTTATTCCCCATTCAAGTCGCTTTGCATAATGGAGCCAGATTCCATTTTGAGGACAACCCACAATCAAAAGGAAATCTGGCCTGTCCCGACAATGGATATGTCGTTTTTAGATTAACTCTATTAAATGAGGAGTAAACTTTCAATTCAATAATCTATGACCCTATCTGGTTCGGAAAAGAAATTTAAAAAGCAGGAATTGGTATTACGCGACAGGGAGGGCGCGCGGAACGGCGTCCGCCGGCGCCCTCCCTGCCCCTACACATACTTCCTCAAATGCGACAGCGCGTTCTTCTCCAGCCTGGACACCTGCGCCTGCGAGATGCCGATCTCCCCGGCCACCTCCATCTGCGTGCGGCCTTCAAAAAACCTTAGCCGCAGAATCCGCCGCTCGCGATCCCCCAGGCGGCGCATGGCCTCCTTGAGCGCGATGCCCTCCAGCCAAAGCGAATCCGCTTCCTTTTCGTCCTTCACCTGATCCATGACGAAGACCGCGTCGCCGCCGTCGTTATAGATCGGCTCAAAGAGCGACACCGGGTCTTGGATGGCCTCCAGCGCAAAGACGACATCCTCGCGCGGCATCTCCAGCTCGGCGGCGAGCTCCGTCAGCGTGGGCTCCCGGCCGGCCTTGGCGGCCAGCCTGTCCCGCGCCTGCAGGGCCTTGTATGCCGTATCGCGCAGCGAGCGGCTGACACGTATGGCGTTGTTGTCGCGCAGGTAGCGGCGGATCTCGCCGATAATCATCGGCACCGCATACGTGGAAAAGCGTACATTTTGGGATACATCGAAGTTGTCCAGCGCCTTCATCAGGCCGATGCACCCGACCTGGAAGAGATCGTCGGCGTTTTCACCGCGGTTGCTAAAGCGCTGGATGACGCTGAGCACCAGGCGTAAATTCCCTCTGATAAACTCCTCGCGCGCGGCCTTGTCGCCGCCATGCACGAGCGGAAACAGCTCGCGCATGCGCTCATTGGTAAGAACCGGCAAGGTTGAGGTGTCCACTCCGCAGATTTCTACTTTATGAATCGGCATCGGCTTCCCTCCGTATCTTCGGGATGAAAGCATTATGGCCGTATGGATGATGGATTATACCCACACTTTTTATCATTATGTCATGCGCGCCATTTCTTTTCGCAGCCGGTACAGGATCCGCTTTTCCAGGCGCGAGATATAGCTCTGCGAAATGCCAAGCGCGTCGGCGACCTCCTTTTGCGTGCGGCTCTGGCCGCCTTCCAGGCCAAAGCGGAGGCACATGATGCGCTGCTCGCGGCCGGGCAGGCGGCCCAGCGCCGTGAGCAAAAGCTGCTTCTCCACATCCTCCTCAATGATGCGGTACACCGTATCATCCTCCGTGCCCAGCACGTCGGAAAGGAGCAGCTCGTTGCCGTCCCAGTCGGTATTGAGCGGCTCGTCCAGGGATACCTCTTGGCGCAGGCGGCTGTTTCGGCGCAGGTACATCAAGATTTCATTTTCAATGCACCGGGAGGCATAGGTCGCCAGCTTGATCTTTTTTTGCGGGTCAAACGTGTTGACCGCTTTAATCAGCCCAATGGTGCCAATGGAGATCAAGTCCTCAATGCCAATGCCGGTGTTTTCGAATTTCCGCGCGATATACGCGACCAGCCTGAGGTTATGTTCAATTAAAACAGCGCGCACGCGGCCATCATCGGTCTTTAAGTCCTGCACCAACCGTTCCTCCTCCTCCCGTGTAAGCGGCGCGGGCAATACATCCGCCCCTCCGATGTAGTCAAGCCTCCCAGGCAACAGCCGTGCAAGAAGACGGTTGATACCGTTTCGCAACCGATCCCCAAATGGCATGAGCCAAGTTCGCAGCCTCTCCAATCGTTTCACGACGCCTCCCTCTGCGCACATAGCACCCAGGGCACGAGCGCGCGGTCCAGCAATCCGCGGGGGACGACCGCCACCATTGCCCGCACCGGATTCCCGTCTACCGTAACATGATCCGGTTCAAAGCAGGGCAAAGTGCGCATCCCCGCGGCTGTGCGAATGGAGAGCACACGCTCCGCCACGCAAAACACACCCTCCTGAACAAAGATCACGGGCAGGCCCGTCCACGGGTCAAGCGCGCGGTTGCCCGTATCCACCATAGCTTCCATTTTCCGCGCCACATCCCCCTTGAAAATGGAAAGGGTGACGGCCGGAGAAAGCGGCATTCGCTTTCGCCTAACCAGCGCGACGCCCGCCGCGCCGGTGAGGGTGCCGGCCAGCAGCAAAGAAAGGCCAAGCGCCATCACGCCGCCCAGCACAGCCGCGCCAAACCATAGCGCGCAGGCTGATTTGACGGTCTCCACATGTGCCCTGCCGCCGACACCCACCCAGGCCATCAGGAGGGATATGACGCCCCCTGCCAGCGCGGAGGAAAGCGGGCCGCCGGCCATGGCGGCCACAAGCGCCCATGCGCTGCCAAGCGCGGCGCCAAAGAGGATACGAAAGGGTTTGACTTGCCCGCCACGCCATGCCGCCGCGAGCCATAGCAGCCCGGCGTCCACGATTGTGTTCTTGAGGATGAAGGTTTCCACGTACACAGCAGCCATCGCAGTCCCTCCCTCGTCCGTCGCTTGCCCAGTATAGGTTCGGGGGAGGCACCCTGGCTGTTGAATTGCGCCGCGAAAATTTAGGGCCGTTCGACGGGATTACATCCCTTTATCGGACAGGCCTCAATCACAGGTATGTTTTTGAAATTTTTCTGATTCTATATATAGTATACAACAATCCATACCACTACAAAAAGGGCCCGAAGTGACGCCCATACATCTTATAACAGGCTATCGTCCGGGCTGTGCGCCGTGGCAAAAATGCGCGATTCCTAGCGTGTTGCCGCATATGTGACGAATCGCGCACACCGGCGTTTGAAGATGTAAAAAGACCGTCCATTGCGAACGCTGTGGGCAACCCCTTGCGGAAAAAGATCCGAAAGATTCCCGCTCAATCGGTCACAAATGGTATCAATCGCACACCCCTTTCCAACATGATTTTGTTTCATTATAAAATCAAAACTTACCGTATTCTTGACTTCCCTTGCCGTGTATTTTCAGCGCACAGCAAAAAGAGCCTTGAAATCAAGGCTCTTTTTGCTGCTATACATTGTATCAAGAGAATGTAATGGGTTGTCTTGCTTGATTTGCGGCTACCTAAACAACGCCCTAAGCGTATCCGGCCCCGCGACACCATCCGTTTTCAAGCCCATATCCTTCTGGAATTCCCGCACCGCGTCCCGCGTCTTTTTTCCATAGACGAGATCCGCATTCCCCTTCAAATACCCTCGCGCGATCAATTCCGCCTGCAGCGCGCATACATCCATGCCCAGCATGCCCAGCGACAGCGTCCGCTCAAATCCCTCGGGCATGGCCATAGCAGGCGTCACATATAGCGGAATTTCTACGCCAAGCGCATTGAGCTTCGCGCGCGTCTCGTCACCGACCACCCCGTCGGCGTTTAAGCCGTATTTACGTTGGAAACGCAGCACGGCGTTTCGCGTTCTGGGGCCATACACGCCGTCCGCCTTGCCAAATTTGAAGCCCAGCGCAAGGAGGCCCTGCTGCAATGCCTTCACATCGTCACCCTGTTCCCAAAGCTTCAGGGCTCGGTATCCGCCGGACGCTTCGTCATGCCCCTTCTCCGAAATATCCCCATTACCAGGCGTGTCCTTGGATGTCTCCCCGGGTACAACGGTGGGTTCCGGCATGGGTTCGGGTGTCGGCTCCGGTGTGGGCACGGGGGTAGGCTCCGGCGTAAGCATGGGAGTAGGCTCCGGTGTCGGTTCAGGCGTGGGCACAGGGGTAGGCTCCGGTGTCGGTTCAGGCGTGGGCACAGGGGTAGGCTCCGGTGTCGATTCCGGCGTAGGCTCGGGGGTAAGCTCCGGTGTCGGTTCAGGCGTAGGCTCGGGGG
>WRGP01000079.1 GCA_009787135.1 Bacillota bacterium
TTGGCTGGAGGCCGCCGCCGCCCGCCACCATACGGTTCTGGACGTGCATATCAAGGCGGACAGCGGCATGGGCCGCATTGGCGTCCGGTCCGAAAAGGAGCTTCTGGCCGTCGCTTCCATGGTGCGTTCGGCAAAGCATTTGAACCTTTCGGGCGTGTTCACGCATTTTGCCTCGGCGGATGACGAAGACTTTGCCTATACGCGCGAACAGGCGGCGCGGTTTGACGCGTTTGCGCAAAGCCTTAAGCGGGTGCAGCCGGATATCCTTGCGCACGCGTCCAACAGCGCGGCGCTGCTTCGGTGCGATGGGTTGGCCTATGACATGGTTCGGGCGGGCATTGCCCTCTATGTGGACCCGCGCCTGCCGGAGAATAGCGGGCACGGCCTTGGCCAGGCCATGCGCTGGGTTACGCGGGCGGTGCAGGTTAAGGAGATCGCGCCGGGCGAGCCGGTCAGCTATGGACGCCGCTTTGTCGCGCGGCGGCCTACCCGGGTCATGACCTTGCCCGTGGGGTATGCCGACGGGTACCATTGCGCCATTGGAGGGCGCGGCAGGGCGCTGGTGCGGGGGAGAAGCGCGCCGGTGATCGGGCGCGTATGCATGGATCAGATCATGCTGGATGTTACGGACATCCCCGGCGCGTCTGTGGGCGACGAGGCGGTGCTGCTGGGCGGACAGGGCGCCGAGCGGATCTCCGTGCGCGAGATGGGGGAGTGGTGCGGGATGATTGACTATGAGATATTGCTCTCTCCGACGTGGCGCGTGCCCAAGGTATACGTGCGTGACGCGGGCTGAGGCGCGCGCCCTGCGCGACAGGCTGGCGCCCGCGAAACGAAGGCTCTGGTCCGGGCGGATCGCGGAGCACGTGCTTGCCTGGGACGCGTTTCGCGGGGCCCGTACGGTAATGGCGTACGCGTCCATCGGCAGTGAGCCCGACACGCGGCGGTTGCTTTCGAAAATTCTGGAACAAGGCAAGCGGCTGCTGCTTCCCAGATGCTTTGGAGAAGGCGTCATGGCCGCTATGGAGGTGGAGCGGCTCTCCTGCCTTGTGCCGGGTGCTTTTGGCATTTTAGAGCCGCCGGAGGGCGCTTCACCCGCAGACAAGGGGTCGATTGACTTGTGCCTCGTGCCGGGTTTGCGCTTTGACCTGCGGGGCAACCGGATCGGGCGGGGCGCGGGGTATTATGACCGGTTTCTGAAAGGCTTTGAAGGGGTTTCCTGCGGCATAGCCTTTGCCGAGCAGATCGTGGAGGCCGTTGAGGTGCGGCCGCATGACGTGCCGGTTGGCGCGATTGTGACCGAGTTTGGAGTTTTTACGGCCGGGAGGGATGGATATGCGTAAACAGCGAATGGGCGAGGTTCTTCGCGCGGCGCTCCGTATCGTTGGGTATCAGGCGGCGTTTGGCTTTTTTGGCCTGATGCTCACGCCGTCCTTGCTGAGCCTTGGAAGCGCGATCCGCATCCCTTTGGCGTCGCTGCTGATTGTGGCGGCGGGCCTCCTGATGTTCATGGACGGCGCGAATCGCGGGCAGCGTGATTGCGCGGCCAGCCACACGCTGGATAAGCTCGCGCGCAAGGGCGCGTATACCCCTTCCGCCGCGGAAAGCGCCAAGCGGTTTAGCCGCCTCAAGGGTGTGCTTGGCCCCTGCGCCGGCGTGCTGCCCATCCTGCCGCTCGCCGTTTACGTAGCGGTCACGGCCAGGCCTTTTGTCTATACGCTCCAGGACCTGCCGCCCTGGCTTTCGGCGTACGCGAGCCGGCCGGAAATCAGCGCGCCGCTTCAGTATCTTGAGCATGCGCGGACCGTCGCGACGCTGACAGACTACCTGCGCGTCGCCGTTCGGTTTGTGCTGTTCCTCTATGTGGGGCTGTTCGACGTGCTCAGCGACGCGGCGTCGATTCGCTTTGACCGCGTTTCGCCGCTGCTGGCGCTCATCATGCCCGCGGTTCATGTCGTTGGCTATCAATTGGGCCCTGTCTTCCACGCGCGGGGCGTCAAGCTCATTGAGGACGCAAAGCGCCGGCCGCGCAAGCGCTTGAAAAAGAACGCGCGGAAAGGCCCGGGCCCCGGGGAGAAAAAGCGGCTGATCTAACGGCTATTTAAGGAGAAAACACCTATGAAAAAACTGCTGGCCGCAATACTGCTGTTCTGTCTGCCCATTCGCGCCATGGCGGAGGGATCGGTTGAGTTTGGGGCGGAGGCCATGACGTTTGCGGGCTATGGTTTTTCGCTTGCGCTGCCCGCGGGCTGGCTGGCGCTGGACATGATGGAAACGGACGATGAGATATCGTTCATGGACGAATCGTTTCCCGTGCTGCTGTACAGGATGTATGTGAGCGGGTCTGCGGATTGCCGTATGGCCGTCATCGTCGTTTCGTTCGAGGATACGGAAGAAAATTGGGGCATCGTCGAAACCTTCGGGCGGTATTATGGTGAATTCGGCGAATGGGGCGAGATGGGCGGCGCGAGGGCTTTTTCTTTCTCGGATTTCAGCGCGGACGCGTGCGGCGTTTTCGTGTTAGGCGACGGCGTCCTGATCGCCATTATGGGGTCCCCGCTGTCGGACCTGGAATTCACAGGCATATTATCCCTTGTGATCGACTCCTTCGCGTTTACAAAAGAGACGCGGCATAAATAATTCGTAAATAATTTTACATTTTCTGAAATTTTCGCTGGCTTTTTGCAAGGGAATGTGGTATACTAATACGTGAAGGCCCAACATATGCCGACCATGGAATCCTCCTCTAGTCAAGGTGTCCAATGCCGATGACAGGGACTGGACCAAGGGATCATCACGATTGGGTACTATCAACTAGGAGGGTTTCTTTCATGTACGAAGACAAAACCTTGACCTGCCGCGACTGTGGCGCCGAATTCGTTTTCACCGCTTCCGAGCAGGACTTCTACGCGCAGAAGGGCTTCCAGAACGAGCCCAGCCGCTGCCCGGCTTGCCGTGTGCAGCGCCGTGCCGGTGGCGGCGGCCGTGGCGAGCGCCAGATGTATGACGTAATCTGCGACGGTTGCGGCGCGAACACCCAGGTGCCGTTCCAGCCCCGTGGCGACCGGCCGGTGTACTGCCGTGACTGCTTTGACAGGCAGCGCCAGTCCGCCTACTGAGCGTAGGACAAGAAAAAATCGCCTTGCCGGGTGCCGGCAAGGCGATTTTTTTGATTGCGGTTACTCGCCGCCGGGCACAAACGATGCCAGCACTTCCTGTGCGACTGGCTCCATTTCAAACCCTCCACGGGAACTGAATGTCAGCGAATAAAGCGACGTACCCTTGGGGTATAGATACTGTTCGATCCGCATCTCTGTTCCTGAAGCAACGGCTTGGATGGCCATATGCGCAAAATCCATATCGCCGACCGTAACAACGGAACCGGCATCCAGCACCTCCAGATCGGCAAATATTGTCTTGTATTGCGCAACATAGGATGGACAAACCGAATCTACCATGAAGGAAGGGGTAAACGGTATAACGGTATTCTCATAAACAATGTTGATATTATTGTTCAGAGGCCCCGCCATGATCACCATGTCCATTTGCTCTATCTGTGCTTTATATTGAGCAAGCGTGGATGTATCAATGTCCGACAAGTTGCCGCTCGTTACCATACCAAGCACCGTATCTATCGTATCACGGCTCAGGAAGCGCCAGCCCTCCGGGCACCCAATCTGATACCCATCCGTGGGATTGGTGTACGTCACCAGTTCTGCCGAGAGCGCGTTACCGGCGCATGCCGTCATCGCAACCAGCACGCACACCACGAAAAGCCACCGAACATTCCTTTTCATTCCCAAACCTCCTCTATAATGCGTTATGCCCTGTACCGCTGTCATTATAACCCATTCCGAATCGTGCAGTCAACAACGATCGCCAGAGAAGGAGGAGGGAACGCCGGGGGACGCTGCCCCGTGAATCCCTTTCTTTGGGAAACGCGCTGTGATCGAAGGTGTCCCCCCGTCCCCCCACTGCGACAGCACAATGCCAACAAACATCAGCCCTGCCCCCGCGAATTCCAAGCCCGTAAACCTTTCCCCCAGCATCAGCGCGCCGCCCAGCGCGCCGAAGACGGCCTCCAGGCTGAGCAGCAGGGACGCCTCGGCGGGATTTGTGTTCTTTTGGCCGATGATTTGCAGCGTGTATGCCACGCCGCTGGAGAGCACGCCCGCGTACAGGAGCGGGCCCCGGCAATCCAGGATGGCCGCTGCCGCGGGCTTTTCAAAGCGGAACATCGCGCAAAGCCCCAAGCCACCCGCGATGAAAAACTGGACGCAGGACATGGCCACGCAGTCGGCGCGGGACGAAAAGTGGCCGACGACCAGGATGTGCGCCGTAAAGAGGAAGGCGCAGCACAACACCAGAAGATCGCCCGGCTGCACCGAAAACCGCTCGCCGGAACCGGCGAAGCAGAGCAGGTACAGGCCGGCGGCGGCCAGCGCGACGGCCGCCCAAAGGAGCGGCGCCGTCCGTCTTTTCAAAAATAGGCCTGAGAGCGGCACCAGCACGATGTATAGCGCCGTGACAAAGCCCGCCTTGCCCACGGTCGTATGGAGGATGCCAAACTGCTGAAAGGCGCTGGCCGCGAACAGCACCGCGCCGCACCATACCCCTCCAACCCATGTGTTTCGCCTGGCCCGTGCGCTCTGCGGCGGGCGCGTGCGGCGGGTCAGCGCCACGACGGGTAGCAGCGTGAGC
>WRGP01000080.1 GCA_009787135.1 Bacillota bacterium
CCCTGCAAGGCCATGGTCACGCGGTACTCCACATCGTCCCAGTTGATGAGCTGCCACCACCCCGCGGTATAGGCCGCGCGGTTGGAGCCATAATCCAGCAAATAGGCATGCTCCCATACGTCCAGCACGAGCATGGGAATGATGCCCCAGATGGTCTTGTTATTATGCTCCTCGCACTGCAGAATGTATGGTTTTGAGGTTGCCGGCAGCCAGCCCCAGACAGCCCAGCCCGGCCCCTCCGCCGCGTTGCCCGCGCCCAAGAATGTGTGCTGAAAGGCCGTCAGGCTCGGATATTGCTGTGTCACCAGTCGCATGGTATTAGGCCCCGGGGCGCCGCCGCTCCCGGCCGGGGCCATATTGGCAAAATACACGTTGTGCAGCACGTACCCCGAGCCTTGGAAGGAGAGCGTGCGAAGCTGCTCCCGCAAGCTCTGTTCCCCCTGGTTTACGGCGGCGGGAACGCCTGCCTGCGCGGCGGGAAAATTGTTCGCGTACCCCGCGGCCAGCGCGTCATGCAGTTCCATCGTTCTTTGGGAAATAATAGGTTCCAGCGCATCCGCCGCATACGGCAGCGGAAAGGGTAATGTTTGTTCCATCCTTACGCACCTCCCCCTGATGCATACGAAACGCGGGCGGGGATTAGAACAGAGCGCACCGCCATTTTGCGGGGAGGATAATGCATATATGGGCACCGCTTGCTCTCCACCGCCGATACGGTTATACTGAACGCGTCACCAAGCGGCGGTGATTTGTATGGGAACGAAGGGAGGGCTGGTAAAGGTGTTTGGAAAGCAGCGCAGGGGGAAAAGGGCCTGGGCCATCGCAATGGTGCCCGTTATGTTCATTTGTGCGGCGCTCATGGGCGGCGCGGTTCAGTCGGAGAACGGCGGGGGCGCGGTCAGCATCGCCGCCGTGCCAAAGAAGGAACTTGAGAGAACCTCCGGCGGGCGGAACGAGGCGGCGAGCACTGTGGCCAATGGCGTGAATGAGTTCGCGTTTAGGCTGAGCGCTGAACTCGTCAAAGAAGCCGGCAGTCAAAACTTCATCTGCGCACCGTATTCGGTGTGGATTCCGCTGGCGGCGCTGGTGAACGCGACGGACGGCGCGGTAAAAGCCGATTTATTGGCGGTGCTCGGCGCGGCCGGCATCCGCGGGGAGGACGTCAACAGCGCGGCTTCGCGCATGATGTATGACCTCACCCGGGAGAGAGACCGGCAGCTCGCGGCGGAATATGGCGACGAGGAATCCTTCCATGACCCGCTCAAGATCGCCAACGCGATATTCGTCGACCACGGCGTGACGCTTCGGCAGGATTTCGCGCAAGCCTTCGCGGACTATTACCGGGGCAGCGCCATGAGCGTGGACTTTGGTTCGCGCGAGGCGGTCGACGCGGTGAATCAATGGGCCAGCGATCATACCGACGGCTTGATTGCCGATATCATCCGCGAGTTCAGCCCTGATACCGCCGCCGTCATCGCAAACGCCATGTACTTCGCAAACAGATGGGACCAGGCGTTTGACCCGGCTCAAACCAAGGAAGATGTGTTCTATGGGCCCGATGAAGAATCAACCGCGTTTTTCATGCTGCGCGAAGGGAATAAACTCGCGTATTACGAGGACGACCGCGTGCGGGCGATGCCGCTCGATTTCGTGACAGACGGCGGTATGTATATCATTCTGCCCAAAGATGGGGACGCGGCGGGGCTGCTTTCATCCATGACAAACGAGTATTTCAATGAAATCGGCCGGAGTGCTCATAAGCGGCCCGGCAAATTGCTCCTGCCGTGCTTTTCCATCGAAGGGGAGATTCTGCAGCTTCGTGACGCCCTGAACGCGCTGGGCGTTCCGCTGTTCGACGCCAAAACCGCGCCCCTCACAGGCGGACTCATTGCGGAAAACCTGCCCATGTGGATAGCAAGCGTCTGGCATAAAGCGGTCATTGATTTGGACGAAAAGGGCACGACGGCCGCCGCCGTGACGGTCATGGCAGCGGCAGGGGTGGAGTTATCCATTGCGATGCCAACCGAGCCTCCTTTTGAAATGATCTGCGATACGCCTTTTGTATTCGTGCTCTACGCCGATACATACGATGGGGGGCGGCAGGTTCTGTTCACCGGCGTTGTCAATCAGCCGTAGCGGAAAAAAGAAAACGGAGCGGGCCCCGAAAGGGGCTCACGCCGTTTTTATTTGCGTTGTAGGTTTGTCCGCAAGCTGTACCGCACAAGAATTTCATTGGCTTTTCAGGCAAAACAAAACCCGTCTACCGGTAGAAATCTTTCTATCAATAGACGGGTTCAAATTTGGCAGGGGAGACGCGACTCGAACACGCAACCTGCGGTTTTGGAGACCGCTGCTCTACCATTGAGCCACTCCCCTACGAACGAATGCGATTATAACATTGGTTTTAAGGTTTGTCAAATCGTCTTCTGAGGGAATGGTTTCGCATGAGGGACAGTTGCGAAAAAGATGAGGGGGAAAGGACACTGAGTATAGCCCAGCACGATAGCGCAAAACCTCTCTTGACTTTGCGCCGGGAAACAATGCATAATAAGCACACAAAACACAAAAACAGAGGGCACGATGATTCGCAGATTCGCCAAATACTATAAACCGCACGTAGCCCTGTTCATCCTTGATTTTGGGGCCGCCTCGCTGATCGCGGCGCTGGATCTGATCTTTCCCTCCGCCGCGCGCACGGTGCTCAATCTCGTGCAGGACAACCTGCAAAGCCTGACGCTTTCGTTTTTGACGCGCTGGGGCATCTTGCTGCTCTCGCTGTATCTGGTGCGCTACGGGTTAGAATTTTTCGTTAACTATAAGGGGCACATGGTAGGTGTCCGCATTGAGCGCGACATGCGCCGGGACCTCTTCGGGCATATAACCGATCTGCCCCTCTCCTATTTTGACGACACCAAAACGGGGCAGATCATGTCACGCATCGTAAACGATCTCAATGAAATATCAGAGCTTGCCCACCATGGGCCGGAGGATCTGTTCATTTCCCTGGTCACGCTTCTTGGCACGTTTGGGATGATGATCTCCATGCACCGGCTGCTGGCGCTGATGATCTTCCTGTGCGTGCTCCCCATGGCCTGGTTTTCCCTCATTTGGAACAAGAAAATGCGCCTGGGCTTCCGCGCGCTGCGCAAGGATCTGGGCGACATCAACGCGCAGGTGGAAGATTCGCTTTCGGGCGTGCGCGTCGTCAAATCCTTTACCGGCGAGGAACACGAGCGCGCGCGGTTTCAGCAGGGTAACGAGGGCTTTACCAAGGCGAAAATCATGGCCTACTATGTCATGTCCCATTTTGACAGCGGCATGAACCTGTTTTCCAACCTGATGCAGTTGGTAACGCTTCTGGGCGGCAGTTATTTTCTCATGCGCGGCGAGCTTGGCTTGGGCGACCTCACGGCGTTCCTTCTGTATGTGGAATTGTTTCTCAAACCCATTCACAGGCTGACGGCGTTGGTGGAAAACTATCAGCGCGGCATGGCCAGCTACGCGCGCTTTGACGAGATGATGCAAGTTCAGCCATCCATTCGGGATCAAAAAGACGCCATAGAGGCAGGCCGGCTAACCGGTTTGATAAGCTTTGAACACGTGACCTTTGGCTACAACGAAAACAGGCATGTGCTCAAGGATATTACCGTAACGATGCTGCCCGGCGAGGTGGTCGCGCTGGTCGGCCCCTCCGGCGGGGGCAAGACGACGCTGTGCAACCTCATACCCCGCTTTTATGAGCCGCGGGATGGCCGCGTGACAATCGACGGCATCGATATCCGCGATATGACGCAAAAATCGCTGCGCAAGAATATCGGCATCGTGCAGCAGGATGTGTTCCTGTTCTCCGGCACGGTGCGCGAAAACATCGCCTACGCTAAGCCTGACGCCGCGGAGCGGGAAATTGTCGCCGCGGCCAGACGCGCCAACGCGCATGATTTTATCCTCGCGCTGGAGCACGGGTATGACACGCCTGTCGGGCAGCGCGGTATCAAGCTGTCCGGCGGCCAAAAGCAGCGCATCGCCATCGCGCGCATCTTTTTGAAAAACCCGCCGATCCTGCTGCTGGACGAAGCTACCAGCGCGCTGGACAATGAAACCGAGCGCATCATCCAGGAATCGCTCTTTGACCTGAGCGAAAATCGCACCACGCTGATTATCGCGCACCGGCTGGCGACCATACGCGGGGCGGATACCATTCTGGTCATGACCGACGAGGGCATCTTGGAGCGCGGCACACACGCGTCACTCCTCAAACAAAATGGGCTTTACGCGCAACTGTACAACGCGCAGTTCGATCAGGATACAATATGACCGGAGCAAACGCGCGAGCCGCGGCTCCCGCGCGGATTTTCAAAGAATGACCGCAAAGAAGCCCTAGGGCCGTCCGTCCGGCGGCAGCCTCAGGGTCTGGCTCAATCAAGGCATTTCAACCGCGCCAGCCCCCTTGGCGCTTTCATGCGTTAGCCCTGGCGGCATGGCGCAGCGCTTCCATGAGCGCGTCAATATCCTCTTGCCGCGTATCCCATGAGCATACCATGCGGACAATTCCGCCCATGTCCGAGCCGAAGCCGCCTTCGCATACCGCGCGGGCGTAAGGTGCCGGCATTTTCATGAACAACATGTTCGCCTGCGCGGCATGCGTGATCTCATACTTACTTGCAATCTAAAAGCACTTAATATATAATGCAGTAAGAAGGGGGTGGCTGTATTATGCGGAAACGAAAGCGTGTAACGA
>WRGP01000081.1 GCA_009787135.1 Bacillota bacterium
CGCCACGACGGGTAGCAGCGTGAGCCCGCCGATGAGGCTGCGAACGCCGTTGAAGGTGAACGGGCCGATAAAGCCCATGCCAAGGCTCTGCGCGACAAACGCCGTTCCCCAGATGAAAGCGGCCAGCACAAGGAGAAAGTTGGCGATGATTCTTCTGTTCATTCTATGTCCAGCGGCACCTTTTTCGCGGGCGCGGGGAAGGCGGCGTTCAGGGTTTGCAGGTCCTCCGCGTCAAGGGGGATCGTGGCCATGGCGGCATTTTGGCGCGCGTGCGCCGGCACTGCCGCCTTGGGGATGGCGCACAGGCCAGGCTGTGCCAGCACGAATCCCAACAGCGCCTGCATGGGCGTGATTTCGTGCTTTTGCGCCACAGCCGCTACGGCGGCGCTGTCCGCAAGCCCGCGGCGAAGCGAACCAGCCTGTGCCAGCGGGCAGTAGGCCATCGCGGGGATTTGACGCGCCCGAAGCCAGGGCAGCAGGTCAACCTCAATGCCGCGCGAACCCAGATGGTACAGCACCTGATTGGCGGCGCAGCGATCGCCGCCCGGGACGGCAAAGAGGGATTGCATATCGCCCGTGTCAAAGTTGGAAACGCCCCAGCGAAGGATCTTGCCCGCGCGGACAAGCCCCTCCATGCCAGCCACCGTCTCCGCCAGCGGAATAGCGCCCGGCCAGTGCAGCAGGTAGAGGTCGAGCGCTTCCACACCCAGGCGGGTGAGGGATGCCTCGCAGCTTTGGATCAGGCGCGCCCCGCCCGCGTTGTGGGGGTATACCTTGGAAACCAGGTATACATTCTCGCGCGGGAGGCCGAGAATTGCCTCGCCCACAAGGGTTTCCGCGCGGCCGTTGCCGTACATTTCCGCGGTGTCGATGAGCGCCATGCCCGCGTCTATGCCCGCGCGCAGCGCGTGAAGTTCCGTTTTCCAGGCAAAGCGGCTTTCGCCCATGCGCCAAGTCCCCTGGCCCAGGCGCGGCATTTCCCGCATGGTTTTTCCTCCTGTAGCGTACGTTGTAATCGTTAAAGCATAGGAAGCGCTATCGTATAAAATTCGTCCGCTTCTTTGCCTCCGTCTCCGGCGGCGCGTCCCCCGCGGCAGCGCACTTTATCAGCCATGCCATATTGCGGCCCAGGGTGCGCATGGTCTGCATGCCTTCGTCGTCCCGCCGGACCTCCTCGGGCGTGTTGCCATGCACCATGTTCCAATATTGGGACGGCACCAGCGGCATGTTTGAGATCAAAAAATACTTGTTCAGCGCGTCCAGCGACGCGGTGGTTCCCGCGCGCCTGGCGGATACGACGGCCGCACCCGGCTTGTACGCGAACGCGGCGGTGCCGCCGGCGCAGAACAATCTGTCCAGGAAAGCCAGAAACGCGCCGTTGGGCGAAGCATAGTATACGGGGGAACCGATCACCAGCGCGTCCGCCCGCGCCATTTTTTCGCAGACCTCGTTGACCAGATCACCGTCAAAGACGCAGCGATGGCGTTCCGCGCACTTGCGGCAGCCCGTGCAGCCGTGGATAGGCCCCTTGATCACGTGGATGATTTCGGTTTCTATGCCGTTTGCCTCAAGCGCGCCCGCGACCTCGTTCAGCGCGGTAAACGTGCATCGCTTCGCGTTGGGGCTTCCGTTGAGCAGCAATACTTTCACGATGGTGAATCCTCCTTTTTCCGGCCAATATACAGAAAATGCTCCGTGTAGTTCCAGAAATCCTTCCGCTCGCACAGCGCCAGCGAAAGGGCCAGCCATTTGGAGACGACCTCGGGCGGCTGGGCGAGCAGCACGGTGGAAAACGGCGCGGTGATGCCCTCGCTGGCGACCAGGTGCAGCGTGTCCAGCGGGAAGCGCTCCATGAAGGGCAGCACATGCGAAGGGTCGATCAAATGCGCGTGCGTGAAGGCGAGCCCCGTCCAATCCTCCCTGTCGATGATCTGCTCATAGAAGGTGTTCTCGCCCTCCCAGAGGATGCTCTCGGGCATGCTGCGGGCCGCATAGATCATCCCCGCGATCAGGGATATAAAGGAAGCGAACAGCACGCCGCCGGGCTTCAAACGGGCAAGGCAGTGTTCTATTGCCCGCACGCGGTCCTTTTCCGCTTTCAGATGGTACAGAGGCCCCATGAGCAGGATGGCGTCATAGGGCCCGCCCGCCATTTCGTCCAGATTCCGCGCGTCCGCGCAAAGCGCCTGGAGCGCAAGGCCCCGCTCCGCGGCCTTTTCCTTGGCGAACGCCACGTTGCCGGGCGATAAATCCACCAGCGTAACCTCAGCGCCCCTGGCCGCCAGATACAGGCTGTACCGGCCGGGGCCGCCGCCAACGTCCAGCACTTTATCGCCGGGCTTGATATAGCGGTCCATGTAGCGGCGGTTGATCTCAAACTCAAAAAAGTTTTTTTCCAGCCGTTCCCACTCCTGCTCCACGGCGGTATCGTAGTACGAGCGGACTTTTTCCACGCTGTCCGCAGCCGCCTGCGCCAGCGCTATGTCCCTCAGATACCCGTCCAGGTTGCATTTGTTGCTGACGATCACCCGCGGGATGTCCAGAGCGCGCATGACGGCCAGCAGCGCGATCGCGCCATGCGTGATGATATCGGCCCGGTGCGGCACCATGCCGGGGATGACCGAGCGCTCCATCTCGGTGAGCATGGACAGGCTCTCCGCCCATGCCGCCACCTCGCTTCGTTTCAGCGCGTGGCCCTCTACGGCCTCGCGGTCAAAGACAGGCAGGCGCATGTCGATGGAGGCCAGGCAGGTCAGCGTGCCGCCCACGCCATACCACACGGCGGGGAACTCGCTTTCGTTCATTTGCGCGGCGGACCATGCGGATTTCACGCGCTCCATGGCCAGCGACAACGCGGCCGCGAAACCATCGCCCGTTACATCAGGCGCTTCTTCCGAAAGCCGCACCGCGCCAAGCTGCGCGCTGCACAATGCAAGGGGCCTGCCGCCGTCGCCCACGGCAAGCTCCGTGGAGCCGCCGCCGATGTCCAGCATGCCGCAGAAATCTTCTCCCGCGGCGCCCAGGAACGACAGACGCGCTTCCTCCTCGCCCGTGATGATCGTCAGCTTCTCGCCGCAGAGCGATTCGATCATCTCGCAAAACGCAGCGCCGTTGCCCGCGTCCCGGCTGGCGCTGGTGGCAATGAGATGGATGCGCTCGCACCCCTCGGCCCGCGCGGTGTCCACAAACGACTTGACGGCCGCCGCGGTGGCCAGCATGCTCTCCTCGGAAAGCAAGCCGCCCGCGAGGCCCGCGAACAGGCGCGTGCTCTCGCGCATGCGCCGGAGCACAAGCACCCTGCCGTCCTCAATTTTTCCCAGCAAAAACCGTGTTGAATTGGATCCGATTCCGATTACCCCGTGCAGCATCCGTATCTCCTTTATGGCCTGTCTAAGGCATAGCCCATTTCCCCGTCCACGATGAAGCGGATCTCGCCTTCCTCCATGTAGCCAAACCGGCGGCGCGCCTCCTGCGCGACGTATTCATCCGTGGCGGCAAAGGCGAGCCTGCGCTCCAGTTCTTCCACATAGGCCTTCGCTTCCACTACCTGCCGCTGGACCGCTTCCGCCTTTTCATTCATTCGCCGCACCTGGCTGCTCGCAATGGAAAAAGCGATGCCGAATATAAGCGCCAGAACCAGCGCGACAAACAACAGAAACTTCGGCTGCACCGTGACGATTTGGCGCATCGGCTCCTTGGACCGTGGCGGCATTGTTCCACCTCATGTTCGGAAGGGTGTGTTGACTCTGTACGCTAGATTATTCTCCCTTCTCCGCCTTCTTTCCTGCTTGTTTTCTGTTCTCCCGTCCCTCTTTTGGAGGAATTCGCAGCGCCTTTTGGACGGCGTTTGACGCAAACCGCGCCGTGCCCAGCATGATGCGCCGAAGTCCTGCGGCCCACAGCAACATGCCGCAGGCCGTGCCAAGCACCAGGTAAAAGCGAAGCCCTTGCGCGCCGGAAAGTGCGGCGGCCAGTGCCACCAGCATGGCCGTCAGGATCCAGAATACAAAATCCAACAGGTTGGTCAGCACCTGGCCGGCTCGCGTGGAAAGCCGCAAAAGGCGCAGCAAATCATATGCCACGCCCGCTGCCAGCCCCGCGTACACGGTTGCCAGAAAAGCCTGTGCCTGTCCTTGTGCCGCAAACATCGTCAGCGGAACACGCGCGAGAGGATGCCGCTGCGCTTTTGCGACGGCGCGTCGCCGTATTCAATGCCGACGATTCTTCCCTCCACGGTCAGCCTGCCATCTTCCAAGTTTAAAAGCGATATATGCAGATCCTCGCCCACCAGCGTAATATCCCCCTCCTCGGTGAGCATGACAACCTCCTGCTCGTTGAAGCTCGCGACATCCGTTATGCCCGTAAGCGTTGCGCGTTTGCGTTCTTCGGTGTGGATCGTGTGCGCGCGCATTGGCGGACGTTTGCCTTCCGCGGCATCCTTGACCAATTCGCCTCCCTCCTTTCCGCTCGCATTCACCGGACACCAGAGGGTATGCGCGGGGAGAGGGGAAATATGCCTGGGGGAATGGGTTTGGTTACGCGTTGCAGGCTTTGGGGCCCTGCGGGGCCTTGCGGACGTTGCGGAAAGTAAAACTGTTTTTGCGATGGTTTCTTTTTTTTGAGTTTCCCCGTTTTAGGGAGTGGGGGGCGTGGGAAAGCAAAAGGGGAATTGGTTTACAGGGGGGACAACGGTTGTGATATAGGAAAAGCGGAACGGCCGGGCGAAAATGGGGACTCTGAGGATGAAATGCTGAAGATCTGTAAAAAAG
>WRGP01000082.1 GCA_009787135.1 Bacillota bacterium
TGTGAGGAATTTTTCGAGCGGCATTTTGATATCATCAACCTCTCTAAAATACCGACCAGAAAGATCAGAGAGATAACGGACGAGCCGCTGATTTGGCGCTACTTTGTCACGCCCCTGCCCACAAAGCTGGCGGATAGTCAGCTTGATGAACGAGAATTTACGGCAAAATGCGTATTCCGGGTCAACACAAGGATCAACGGCGCTTATGTATTTTCCAGCGGCAAGAATATGGGCGTATTCAAAGCGGTCGGATTTCCGGAGGACGTGGGTCGATTCTACCGGCTGGAAGAATACGAGGGATGGTGCTTTACGGCGCACGGACGATATCCGACCAACACGCCGGGCTGGTGGGGCGGCGCTCACCCCTTCGCGCTTCTTGACTACTCCGTAGTGCATAACGGAGAAATATCATCTTATGACGCAAACCGCCGCGCCATCGAGATGTACGGGTATAAATGTACGCTCCAGACAGATACCGAAGTCATTACCTATATCGTCGATTACCTGCACCGAAAGAAAGGGTTAACATTTGGTGAGATCGCGTCGGTCGTCGCCGCTCCGTTCTGGCAGACCCTCGAGTACATGACGCCAGAGGAACGGGAAACGCCCGAATACTTGCGCGTCATGTTTTCGGAACAGCTCATAACAGGCCCGTTTTCCATCCTTATCGGCTTTGAGGGCGGGCTGATGGCGCTCAATGACAGGCTGAAGCTGCGGAGCATGGTGGTCGGCGAAAAGGGTGATCGAGTATATATCGCAAGCGAGGAATCGGCCATCCGCGTCATAGAACCGGCCCTTGACACGGTATGGGCCCCCAGAGGCGGACAGCCGGTCATCGTTTGCCTGAAAGCCGGTGAAGCGCAATGACGTTGAGCTATATCTACCCGGAGTATGAGATCGTGAGAAATTATGACAAATGCATCCATTGTCGCGTCTGTGAGCGCCAGTGCGCGAACGAAGCGCACGAATGCCTCGCGGACGCGGAAAAGATGGTTTGTGACGACGCCAAATGCGTTAACTGCCACCGCTGTGTGTCGCTTTGCCCTACACGGGCCCTTAAAATCGTAAAAAGCGGCAATACCTATAAAGCGAATAGGAATTGGAGCAATAAAACGATCAACGAGCTCTACCGGCAGGCCGATACCGGCGGCGTGCTGCTGTCAAGCATGGGCAATCCGGAAGATTATCCCGTGTACTTCGACAGAATCCTGCTAAACGCTTCGCAGGTCACCAACCCCTCCATAGACCCTTTGCGTGAGCCAATGGAATCAAAGGTGTTCCTGGGCGCGAGACCTCAGCATATTGAGCGGGACGGAAACGGGCGGATTCTCAATAACCTGCCGCCGCAGATTTCGCTATCGATGCCGGTGATGTTTTCCGCCATGAGCTACGGTTCCATCAGCTATAACGCGCACGAGAGCCTGGCGCGGGCGGCGGAAACACTCGGCATTCTTTATAACACCGGCGAAGGCGGCCTTCACGAAGACTTTTATCAATACGGGAAAAATACCATCGTGCAGGTTGCGTCGGGACGTTTCGGCGTCCATCTCGAATACCTGAACAGCGGTGCGGCGATTGAGATCAAAATGGGCCAGGGCGCAAAGCCCGGCATCGGCGGGCACCTGCCGGGCGTGAAAATTGTCGGCGATGTTTCACGCACAAGGATGATCCCGGAAGGCAGCGACGCTATCTCGCCCGCGCCTCACCACGACATTTATTCGATTGAAGATCTGCGGCAGCTCGTCTACTCGCTCAAAGAAGCGACGAACTATAAAAAACCCTTGATCGTTAAGATCGCGGCCGTCCACAATGTCGCCGCAATCGCCAGCGGCATTGCCAGAAGCGGCGCTGATATCATCGCCATTGATGGCTTCCGCGGCGGTACGGGAGCCGCTCCGACACGCATACGCGACCATGTGGGCATCCCCATTGAGCTTGCGCTCGCGAGCGTTGACCAACGCCTGAGAGACGAAGGGATCCGCAAAAACGTATCCATCGTTGCCGGTGGCAGCATCCGCTCCAGCGCCGATGTCGTCAAAGCCGTCGCGCTGGGAGCCGATTGCGTGTATGTCGCCTCGGCGGCATTGATCGCGCTGGGCTGCCATCTTTGCAGAAGCTGTCATGCCGGCAAATGCAACTGGGGTATCGCGACACAGGTGCCAGAGCTCGTCAAGCGGCTGAACCCCGAACTTGGATACAAGCGCCTTGTCAAGCTGATGACCGCGTGGCGGCATGAGATCGAAGAGATGATGGGCGGCATGGGCATCAATTCAATCGAAAGCTTGAAGGGGAACCGGCTTATGCTTCGAGGGGTGGGAGTAACCGCGAAAGAGCTTGAAATTTTAGGCATCAAACACGCTGGGGAATGAACGCTGCCCACGAGGCGCTAAGGAGGCTGAAAATGTCCGACAGATATGAAAACCCTTTATGCAGAAGATACGCGAGCGAGGAAATGCAGTATATTTTCTCGGACGACAACAAGTTTTCCACATGGCGCAAGCTATGGATCGCGCTCGCCGAAAGCCAGAAAGAACTGGGGCTTGGCATCAGCGAAGAACAGATCGACGAGATGAAAGCGCATGGCGCCGACATCAATTATGAGGCGGCCGCCAGGTTTGAGGCCGAGACAAGGCATGACGTCATGGCGCATATTCGCGCCTACGGCGAGCAATGCCCCAAGGCCAAGCCGATCATCCATCTTGGCGCGACCTCGTGCTATGTGGGCGATAACACCGACGTCATTTTGCAGCGCGCCGCGCTGCGGCGTATCAAAAAGCTGCTGGTAAACGCAATCGGCAAATTGTACGGTTTCGCGGACAAATACAAAGCCCTTCCCTGCCTTGCGTACACCCATTTTCAGGCGGCGCAGCCCACTACGGTCGGGAAACGCGCCACGCTATGGCTGCAGGATCTGCTGTTTGACCTCGAACAGCTTGCGTTCGTGTCAGGCAGCTTAAAACTGCTCGGCTGCAAAGGCACGACGGGCACTGCCGCCAGTTTCCTCTCCCTCTTTGACGGGGACCAGGAAAAGGTAAAGGCCCTGGAGCAAAAGATAGCCGGAAAAATGGGTTTTGACAAGATCTACACAGTCAGCGGCCAGACCTATTCGCGAAAGGCCGATTACTACACGCTGTCCGTGTTGTCCGGCATCGCGCAGAGTGCGTGCAAGTTTTCAAACGATATACGCCTGCTGTCGCATCTCAAAGAGGTGGAAGAACCGTTTGAGACGGGTCAGATCGGGTCAAGCGCGATGGCATACAAACGAAACCCGATGCGGAGCGAGCGGATCGCCTCCCTCGCACGGTATGTGACGGTGGATGCGCTCAATCCCGCTTTGACGGCAAGCGCGCAATGGCTGGAACGGACGCTGGACGATTCGGCGAACAGGCGCATCGCGATCCCCGAGGCGTTCCTCGCCGTTGACGCGATCCTGTCGTTGGTCATCAACATTGCGGGCGGCCTGACCGTTTATCAGAATATGATCGAAAAGCATTTGCGCGAAGAGCTGCCGTTCATGGCCACCGAAAACATTTTGATGTATTGCGTCAAAAAGGGGGGCGACAGGCAGACGCTCCATGAGCGGATCCGCCTGCACTCGCTCGAGGCAATGCAAAAGATCAAGCGGGACGGCGGGGAAAACGATTTGCTTGCGCGCATTGCGGCGGATGCGGCTTTTGACGTAACCGGTGAGGAAATAGGCAATCTTTTTCGCGCCGAACAGTTTACGGGCCGGGCCAGGGAACAGACCGAGGAGTTTCTGGCCGAGGTTCGGGCGGTTCTGGAAGATAACATAGAATTGTTAGGCATGGACATCACAATATCGGTATAAGGAGGAAACCAATATGCTTACGGCGGTGGTTGGAATCAATTGGGGGGATGAAGGCAAAGGCCGCATGGTGGATTTGCTTTCGGAAGGGTATGATGTGATCTGCCGTTATCAGGGCGGCAATAACGCCGGACATACGGTGGTCAATGAGAAGGGCAAATTCATACTGAATCTCCTCCCGTCCGGCATTCTGCGCGACGGCGTTGTAAACGTAATGGGCGGCGGCATGGTCATCGATATAGAACATCTCTGTGGCGAACTCAGCGCGTTGAATGAAAAGGGCGTCAAAATCACGCCCGATAGCCTGAAAATCAGCGATAAAGCCTTTATTTGCCTGCCGTATCACAAAACGCAGGACATATTGGAAGAGGAGCGGCTGGGCGACCAGAAATACGGTTCCACCCGCCGCGGCATCGCGCCGGTGTACGGTGACAAATATATGAAAAAAGGCTTGAGGATGGGCGACTTGTTGAATTCCGGCACCTTGACGCAGAAACTTGCCGGCATTCTCAATTGGAAAAACCTCACCCTGAAAGGGTACGGCTCATTCAAAGCGGATCTGGATGATACGATGAAATGGCTGCACGATTTCGGTTCGCGGCTCGTTCCATTTATCACGGATACAACGGAATACCTCCGGACATCCGTTCAATACGGCAAGGATGTTTTGTTCGAGGCGCAGCTTGGCGCGCTGCGGGATATTGACTATGGAATCTATCCGTATACCACGTCGTCACAGACGCTGGCGGCTTACGCGACCATTGGGGCCGGCATACCGGGTGCGAAGCTTGACCGTGTCGTCGG
The DNA here is from genome assembly GCA_009787135.1 of Bacillota bacterium. Classification (GTDB taxonomy): domain Bacteria; phylum Bacillota; class Clostridia; order Christensenellales; family Aristaeellaceae; genus Avichristensenella. The sequence goes on from WRGP01000082.1 coordinate 4,631, forward strand.
CGTTATGAAGGCCTATTCAAGCTGTGTGGGCGAAGGGCCGTTCACCGTTGAGATGTTCGGCCAAGAGGCTGCCGCCCTGCGCGAGGCCGGCGCTGAATACGGAGCGGCGACCGGCAGGCCGCGGCGTGTCGGCGGGTTTGACG
>WRGP01000083.1 GCA_009787135.1 Bacillota bacterium
AAGCTGCCCGGGCCCATGGGAGGCCTGGGCCGCGGCGGCCGCGGGCCGGGGTGATGATGCGGGCCGCCCATAAAGAACGGCGGACGCGGCCTGTGCCCATACCCGCGGTTCATCCCCTGGCCCAGTATCCAGCCGAACAAACACCCCGGCGCGCTCCAGGCCGCGCGGAATACCGACCGCACGATCGAGAAAATGATCGCCAGCACGAACAGGGCGATGCCAATCCACATAAAGTCGATTCCTCCATCCATGAACTCAAACGAATAGGCTCCATTTCCCACGTTTTGATCGCTATTGGCCCCCGCCAGGCTTTTGCCATAAACAGACGCCACCTTTTCGCACAGGGCGCGGTAGTTCTCGCGCAGGCCTGTGGAAAAATCATCGTTTTCCAGGTAGGAATACGCGTATTCGTCGGTATACGAATCCGTCACGGAAGCCGGGAGCTCTTTTTCCATGCCTCTGCCAACGACCGTCCTAATTTCGCGGTCCCCAATGGAAATGAGCAGCAGCACGCCATTGTTCTTTTTCGCTTCGCCGATGCCCCACTTGTCAAACAGCTGATAGCAGTACTCCTCCATATCCATCCCGTCCAAAAAACGGACTGTTACCGCTACCACCTGCGCGCCTGTCGCGTCCTCCAGCGCCTGGCCCATGGCGAGCATCGCCCGCCGGTCCGCGTCGCTGATGACATCCGCGAAATCATTGACGTAAAACGCTTCCATGGGCGCTGATGGAACCGCCGCCAAGCCGCAAAGCGGCACGCCCGCAAGCAGCAGGCTCAGGACCAGGCAAATCAAAAGCCTTTTCTTCATCATCGAAACGCCTCCGGCAGCCCGCGAAGCAGCGCCCGCATCGGCAGCGCGTTATAGACCTTTCGCACGTACGCCAGGCCGTTGTTATACGCGTCCGCGCTCCGCTTCATCCTTTTTCCCACGCTGATTATATCGTCCATCGCGCCGGTCGCCAGCTTGCGGTCACTTTCCTTTGCCGCCTCGCGAAGCGGTTCCAGCACGCCCTGTGCCGCGGAATCGAGCGCCTTATCCGCCTGGGCAATCTCCCCGGGGGTTTTCGCGCGGCGGCATACCTCAACGGCCCGCTCCAGCGCCTTCGTGGCCTCATGATCGGGGATGATCCGCTTGCACAGCATCAAAAGGCGGTGCTCCGCCATATCCACACGGTCGGACGCAAGGTCCAAAGCCTCATGAAGATCCGCGGCGGTATCGGCAATGGCGCGGTCCAGCGCGTTCTTGTTGCCCAGCGCCACGCCCGCCGCTACGCATACGACCATGATGACAATGGCCGCCCCCATGGGAATTTTTCTAATCTTCTTGAGCACTTCATTTCTCCTTCTCTATGCCCTGGGCTGCAGGGAGGCGTTACGCACCTCGAGCAGCTTGGCTTTCAGCCTGTCTTCCATCTCCCGAAGCTTGTTCTCCGCCTCGGCGCGCTTGGCGCGGCCCTCGCGCTGAATGGCCTCCACCGCTGTCAGCGACTCGATGAGCGCCTGGTTCGTCTCTGTCAGGGTCTCAATGTCCACGACGCCGCGCTCGGAAGCGCGCGCCGTTTCCACTGTGCCCTGCTTGAGCGTTTCCGCGTTTTGCCTGAGCATCTTGTTCGTCGCGTCCGCCACGGCCTGCTGCGCCGCGATAGCCGCGCGCGAATTCTCAAGGCCCAGGGCCATGACCATCTGGCTCTTCCACAGCGGAAGCGTGTTGACAAGCGCGGAATGGATCTTATCCGCCATCAGCGCATCATTGTTCTGCAGCAGGCGAATCTGCGGCGCCATCTGGATGCTGATTTGACGCGTCAGTTCCAGATCGTACACCTTCTTTTCAAACCGGTCAATGGAGGTGGCGAGGTCGGTCGCCCTCTGCGCGTCGGCCGGATCGCCGCTCTCTATCGCCCGCTCGTTGAGCTTTGGCAGCTCTGTCCGGCGCAAGGCCTCAATCTTCTCCTTGCCCGCCACAATATAAAAACAGAGCTGGCGGTAATACTCGACGTTCTCATCATAGAGCCGGTCGAACATGGCGATATCCTTTAGGAGGCCTACGCGGTGATCCTCCAGAATGTTCGCCACCTGATCCACGGACACGCTGACCTTATCATAGCGGGCCTTCAGCGTGGAGATGTGGTGGGACGCCCTGCGGAAAACGCTCAAAAGGCCCTTTTTCTCCCCGCCCTCGGCGCCAAACCCTTGAAGCTGCACCACAAGGCCGCTGAGCGTCTCGCCGACCGCGCCCGTGTCTTTATTTTTGGCGCTTTGCAGCGCCGTATCCGCAAACACCGTCAGCTTCTGCTGCGCGGTCGCGCCGTATTGGAGCACTTCCGACGCGTTCGTCACGTCAATTTTCTGCGCATACTCGCGCACCTTTACCTGATCCTCTTCCGGCAAATCCGTCAGCGTGATATCCTTGGGCGACTTGGGGCTCATCACATCCACCACCGGGTTCAGCAGGTCCTTGTTTTCCATATGTTTTGGCTCCTCTCGTATTCTTTCTTCCGCCTTGCCTCGTCCCTCGAAATTCCATACTATGTAAGGGGGCGCCGTTCCTTCCTCTTCCAAACGCATGAAGCGCGGTTCATGTGTTTGACTTTAGCATGCCCTCCAACACGTCCATTTCCACCTGCAAGTCAAGATATTTGTTCTTGTCCAGCGCGTCCAGCTGCTTTTCAAACGCCCGCCGGATTTCGGGCAGCACGCGGTCGCAGCGCGCGCAGACGATTTTCGCGTTCTCCGTCGCGGCGCCCCCCGCCTCAATGGCCGCGCGCGCGTCCAAAAGCTTGCGCGTAGTGGGCAGGTAATAGCGCAGGAACGTGCGCAGCTGCCCATGCAGGGCAGGCTCCTCCTCCAGGCGGTTCAGGATCTTTACGCCCGCCGCTTCTATGCCGTCAATAGCTGCCGAGACCTTCTCGTCCTGGATGCGGTCGTTAGCCGCCCGAAAGAACGCGAGCGCCTCTCGGGCCTCGGACAGAAGCTGGTCCGCCTGCGCGACGCCCGTGTTCGGCGGCAGGTCAATTCTCACGACCCGATTCCGAAAGAAAATTCGCGCGGCATAAAAGGCAAGCAGCGCGGCGATCACCGCCGCCGCGTATTCACCCGCGCGGTATAGGGGCTTTGTAAGCCCGCAGAGCAGGAACACCACCCCCGCCGTCAGAACGGGCACGGGCGAGCGCTTTTTCAGTTCCCTGTACGGAACAATGGCGTCCCGCTTAATAACTTCTTTCATCAGCCTTTACAATCCTCTCTTCCTTAGATCAAGCTTACGTGCCATTATACAACAAAGAACGGCTAAACGAAAGCGCCTCAAGGCCGTTTTGAAAAGGTTTTATGTTCTTTTCACCATTTTCTAATTTGATTCCAATGTGCGCCGCAAAGCGCCGGGCCCGGCCTGTATATAGCGAATCTTTTCCGCGCCGCCGCTCGTTTATCCCATTGGCGGGAAATGTTTTTCGCGCCGACGCGCGTCCACGCCGTTATAAAAAATAGACGGCCCACGCCGTCTATTTTTTATAACGGGATGAACGCGTCAGCAACGGCAGGGCTGCGGATAGAATGGTCGGTTGTCAAAAAAGCAGTCGCATTCCGCGCGTCTCCCGCATGAATCCATCCATACCACAAAGACCTCCGCGCATACCCGCAGCCGCACCTCAAACGTGGGGCCGCACACGGGGCAGCCGGCATCCTGCAGCCGCACATCCGCCGTGGCCATGAAAGCGCCGTGCGCGCAGGCGCAGGCCCTGGCTATACTCACGCAGATCACCGCCTCGGCGCACCCGGCATGGCGGCATCCGTTCGCGTCGCACACCCACGCGATCAAGGGCACGACAACCTCCGCCACGGTTGGCGAGGGCCCGCGGCAATTGTGCTTGATGCGCACGCATGGTTCCTCGCAGGTGGGCTCCAGCGCCAACAGGGTCCATGGCCCGCACACGCCGCAGGGAAGCCCCGTCACGCAAATGGTGGCGGGCACGCTGCGCCGCGACACGCGCCCGCAGCACTGGACGCGCGGCGCCGGCCCGCGCGGCGGGCAAAAGCGCGGGGACGGCTCACAGCACGGCTCGCAGCACGACCCCGGCTTGGGAAGCGGCGGCAGGGGCGGAAGAGGACAAAAGGGTTTTGACGGCCTTGGGGGCCAGGTCGGTTTATGGAACGGCTCGCTACACCGTTTGCATGTACTAAACATATTGATTCCTCCTTGGGACGGCTACAGAGATGCCGTCCGCTTTACTGTATGCTTGGCGGGGGGGTTCGGTCCCTGGGGAAGGCATTTTTGACTGATTTGCGCGGAAATGTTAAAATATGGATATTCTGTTCATACGGAGGGATGTATATGCCGCCGGTCGCGTTCGATGCCAAAGACATGCTGGCCGAGATAGCGAAATGCGTCACGACCGCCTATTTTACCTCCGGCAGCACATTCTCGCTGGCGTTGAATTTCCCGGATTTTGAATTGCCGGAAGGCTGCCGGAAGGCGCTGCTTGACGAAACCTTCGCGCCGGAAAACGCGGCGAAGTATCTTCAAGCGGACGACCCTGTAGCGTATCTACGCGATACCATGCGCGCAATTCTCTCCCGCTTTTCCGATTGTGACGTGAATTCGCTGCCGCTCCATGAAATAGCGGACGCCGTCGTTTTGCAAACCGCGAAAGCGGTCCGGGGCGACCATGAGCTTGTCGCGCTGCAGACGCTCTTTACCCTTGAGAACTTCAAACTATCCTCAATCTATACGGCCATGGGCGACGGGCAAAACGCCAAATCAGCGTCCGCGAAAGCCGCCGCCATACGAAAAGCCCTCCAAGCGCGCGACGCCGCCTTCGCTTCCCAAGCCGAAAACGGCGGCGCATGATCCCCTCCCCCCCCCCCCTTCCCCCCCC
>WRGP01000084.1 GCA_009787135.1 Bacillota bacterium
CCCCGCCGCAATACAACGGCTATAAAGTCTACTGGGAGGATGGAGCGCAGATGCCGCCGGAACGGGCGGATGAGGTGCTTTCCTTCATTCGCGGCCGCACCTACACCGAATGCCTGCCCATGGAGGAAACGCGGGCCCTGTCAGAGGGGCTGCTCCTGTACGTCGGCCCGGATGTGGACGACGCGTACATCGAAAGCGTCAAGACGCTGTGCGTGCGGCCCGATTTGCTTCGCGAGTACGGGCATACCCTGAAGATCGTTTATACGCCGCTGCATGGCTCGGGCAACGTGCCCGTACGCCGGGTGCTCGGCGAGGTGGGTATCTCAGGCCTGCTGACCGTGCCGGAACAGGAAAACCCGGACGGCAATTTCCCCACCATCAAGGTGCCCAACCCCGAGGAGCCGGACACCTTCCGCATGGCCATCGCGCTGGCGGACCGCGAAGGGGCGGACGCCTGCTTCGCCACGGACCCAGACTGCGACCGCCTCGGTGTGGCGACGCGCGGGCCGGACGGCCGGTTTATCCTGCTGACAGGCAACCAAATCGGCTGCCTGCTGCTGCACTATATCCTCTCAAGCAAGGCGGAAGCCGGCACGCTGCCAAAGAACGCGGCCATCGTAAAATCCGTCGTATCCACCGAGCTGGCGCGGGCCATCGCGGAGCATTACGGCGCCGCCATGATCGACACGCTGACAGGGTTCAAGTTCATCGCCGAACAGATTCAGCGCTTTGAGGAAAGCGGTGAGCATACCTTTGTGTTCGGCTTTGAGGAATCCTACGGCTACCTGTCTTCCACCTTTGTACGCGACAAGGACGCGGTCAACGCTTCGCTCCTGGTCACCGAGCTGGCGCTTTTCCTCAAACAGCAGGGCAAAACGCTTTGGGACCGCCTGGAAGAGATCCGCGCGCAATTTGGGTATGCGGTGGAGCGCGTGGAATCCGTCACGCTGCCCGGCAAGGATGGCGCGGCGCGCATGGGCGAAATCATGCGCGTCCTGCGGGACAACCCCCCCGAAACCCTGGCGGGAATCGGCGTGATGGCTGTGCGCGACTTTCAAACCGGCCTTCGCACAGACAAGGCGGGTCAAAAACCTATGGGCCTGCCCCTGTCCGACGTGTTATATTTTGAACTGGAGGGAAAACACTGGGTTTGCGTGCGCCCGTCCGGCACGGAGCCGAAGATCAAGCTGTATGTCAACACCATAGCTGCCTCGCAGCGGGAGGCGGAAGCCCTGGCCGGCCAGATCAACGGCGCCGCAAGGGCCTTGCTCGTATGACACGCCGGATCATCGCGCCGCTGCTGGCGCTTCCGCTGGCGGTATCCCTCGCGTTCGCCGCCGCCGAGGCGGAAGAACCCGCCCCGTGGATGCATACGGGGCCCATGCCGGACGCGGTGTATACGGGCGTCACGCAGGCCACGGTGCGCCTGCGCGCGGAAATGTCCGGCGATGCCGAGGTCATAGGCTATTTCCCAAAGGACGCGACGGTCAAAATCCTGTCCTACGAGCCCGCGTGGCTGGAGGTGGCGCGGGAAGCCAGCGAAGGATGGATCAAGGGCTATATACCGCGCCAAACTGTCGATAGCGTTAAGCCCGTGAAGGAGGGCGCGATGCCTTATGGCTCCCTTCCTTCGGTTTATACCGCCACGGCCAGCCGTGACACGATGCTGCGGGATGCCCCTTCAGAGGGCGCCGAAGCCATTTTTGCCATTAGCAAAGGGGCGCGCCTGGCCATAATCTCCATTGAGGAGGGTTGGGCAAAGCTTCTTTACTGGCGGCAGTACGGGTACGTATACGCGGACGTTATGAAGGACCTGACCCCTGTTTACGACGTTGAAAGCGCGCAGGCTGGCGACGTTATTTCCGCGTTCGTCAGCTTTTTTGCCACCGACAGTTCAGAGCTAACCCAAAACCGCGTTACCAATATCGCGCAAGCGTGTGAATACATATCCATCCTGATGAATCCCGAGGACCGGTTCTCCTTTAACGGGGTCGCCGGCCCCTATCAGTCCGGGCGGGGCTATAAAAAGGCCATGTCCTATTATAAAGGTCTGCCCGCGCTCAGCACAGGCGGCGGCTGCTGCCAAGTTTCTTCCACGCTATACAACGCGCTGCTGTGCATCCCCGATGGTATGGAGGTGATATACCGCCGCGCGCATGGCCCGGCCGGCGCGGTATACCTCCCGCATGGGACGGATGCCGCCAGCGGCAGCGAGCAGCTGGATCTGGTCTTCCGCAACGCCTGCCCCTTCCCCGTCCGCATTGACGCGCAGTCGCATGACGGCGTGCTGTATATCGCTATGGTGAAGGAGCAAGCAGTCCAATGAGCGGTTTAGCCGAAAAGCTGCGTTTATGGAACGAAGAATGGAAGGGCCTGCCGCGCAAGCTGCTCACGATTCTCATTGGGCTGGCATGCTTGTTTTTCGCCCTATGGGCGTTCCCCTATGTGGCGCCGTTCGCCTTGGCCGCGCTGTTCGCGTGGATGATTGAGCCTGCCGTGCGGCTTGTTACCAAGCCGTTTGGCAAGAAAAAACTGGCGCGCAACATCGCGTCCGCCCTGTTTGTCACGCTGCTGGTCGCCACGGCCATTGTGGTGCTGTTCATTCTGGCGGGCCGCGTCTTGGATGAATTGAAGGGGCTGGCCCTCGCGCTGCCCGATTGGGTTCGCCTGGTTTCCGCGGATATCCTCAATTGGGTGGATGGGCTTGACTTGAAGTGGGTGGAAATTGACGCCAGCGTGCAGGAAGCCGTCTTCCGGCTGTTGAGCGACCTGACCTCCATGCTCACCTCCCTGGCATCGCGCACGGCGTCCACAGTGGCGCGCGTGGCGTGGCGGGCCGCCAGCCTTTTGCCCCAGAGCCTGCTTTTCATCGTCCTAACCCTGGTCGGCACATTCTACATGAGTTCCGATAAAGAGCGAATCTTCGGCTTTCTCACAGGGCTGCTGCCTGAAAAATACCGGCAGCGCTCCAGCCTTCTGCGTGCCAACGTCCTTCGCGCGCTGCTGGCGCAATTGCGCGTGGCGCTGATTATGCTGCTTGTGATCTTCGCGGAGCTGTCCATTGGCTTTCTTCTGATGGGCCTGTCCTACCCAATTCTATTCGCGCTGATCCTCGCGGCGGTGGACGCGCTGCCCGTCCTTGGCACAGGCCTGGTCCTCCTCCCGATGTGCGCGTTTGGCATCGCGGTGGGCAACCCCACGTTTGCCTTTGGCGGCGGCCTCCTCTATCTGGGAACCATTCTCCTCAGACAGCTGCTCGAGCCGCGCATTATCGGGCATCAGCTGGGGCTTTACCCGCTCGCCACCATGATGGCGATGTACGCGGGCCTTAAGGCCGTGGGGTTTTTGGGTATGCTGTTTGGCCCTCTCGTGCTGTTGCTGTGCAAGGTGGCGCTTACGTCGGAGTCTGATTTGGGCAGGGAACCGGGCAAGCGCAAGCCAATGCCGCCATGGGGCGCGTGGTGGGAGAGGAGAAGGGGCAGGCATAAGGACGGAGGGTCATGAGGGCTGAGAGACGGTTATAGGGCTGTCTTAGCAAGGAGGATATAACACCACGAGGATACGTCTTGTCTTTGGGCAAATCAACGATTCGCCGTTACAGATCATCTCACAAATGCCGGAGAACGGCGTGATCTTCAGCGACGGCATTGAACAGGATTTCCTGCAGTTCAATGCGGGGATTGAAGCGAAAATATCCGTTGCATCGAAAAAGGGCTATTTGGTAGTATAAGTATACAAATGGGGCGAATAATTTTACGGTTCTATTTTCTTTTCATATAATCTTAACCCCCGGCCATGAAGCGCCGAGGAGACACTTCCCTTCATCGCGAACCCGTACCTTTCATAATACCCGCAAATCCCTTCGTCCGGCGAACAATCCAGCCGCAAATATTCAAAGCCTTTCTTGGCCAGATCCTCCTCAACCCTTTGTACAATAGCGTACCCGATGCCATGCCCTTTATAAGCGCGGTTTGTCGTCAGCGAATGGATATACCCCGCTTTATCATTTCGCCGGCCCCAATACCCTTCATCCGCGTATTGCAGCCTGTACATACCTGCCAAAACATCATCTCCGGTGTAAGCAAAGTAAAATTCCCTCTTATCAAAGCCTTCTTTGATCCAAGCAACATAGGCATCGGACGGGGTAAGCCAGTTTGGCCAATAATCCATATGCTTTTCTTTTAGCCAGCTCGCGGCCTTATGCATCAAATCCAGCCCTATCGGCAGTTCGTCCGGCGCGGCGTTTTTGATTATCAATTCCATGGCCACAGCCCCCTATAACAGTTTCCCCGCCACCAGAGCCCCCATCTCCGCCGTGCCCACCAGGCGCATGCCGCCGCTCATAATATCAGGCGTCCGATACCCCTCCGCCAGCACCGCTTCCACCGCTTTCTCAACGGCCTTCGCCGCCTCCGTCAGACCGAACGAGTAGCGCAGCATCATGGCCGCGGACAGAATGGCCGCCAGCGGGTTGGCCTTGTTCTGCCCGGCGATATCCGGCGCCGAGCCATGGATGGGCTCATATAGCCCCAGCGTGCCCGTGCCAAGGCTGGCCGACGGCAGCATACCGATAGAGCCTATGATCATGGACGCCTCATCGGAGAGGATATCCCCAAACATGTTGCCGGTCACGATCACGTCAAACTGCCTGGGGTTCCGCACCAACTGCATGGCGGCGCTGTCCACGAGCATATCCTCATACCGGACATCCGCATATTCCCTGGCAAGCTTGTGCATGGTCTCACGCCATACGCGGGAGCTCTCCAGCACATTGGCCTTGTCCACGCTGGTTACCTTGCCGCGGCGCTTGCGCGCCATGTCAAAGGCAACCCTGCCGATGCGCTCCACCTCGCCCACGCTGTATTGCATGGTGTCAAACCCGGCCTCGCCCATGTCCGTC
>WRGP01000085.1 GCA_009787135.1 Bacillota bacterium
GTGGTTCTTTCCAAGACGGGCAGGCAAAAGCAGATCAATGCCTTTGTGCGGCGGGCGTTCCCGCCGATTCGCAGGGTAATGGAAAAAACCTCTTCGGGCCGGTTCGCATCCGTGCTGTCTATGATGATGACGGCGGGATTCCCCGTCAGCGAGGCTATCGCCATGATCCCGGGCGTGATTACGGAGGAAAAGGCGCGCGAGAAGATCGCGCTATGCGCGCGCGAGATCAACGAGGAAGGCGTGGAGCTGCCAAAGGCCATCGCTGACGCCGGGCTGTTTGAGCCGATTTGCAACAAGATGATTCAGGTTGGCTTCTACGCCGGCCAGATGGATCATGTCATGGGCCGGCTTTCCGATATGTATGAAGAAGAAATTGACGAGAGCATCCGGCGGTTGGTGGGGTTCGTTGAGCCTTCGCTGGTGGCGGTGCTGGCGGTCGTCATCGGCGGTATTTTGCTGGCGGTCATGCTCCCGCTGGCGAGCATCATGTCGTCTATCCTGTAGGTACCCGGATGAACCGCGGTTCATTGGGGAGGAACGAGGGAAGGTCATTCCCTGAAAACCCGCGGATTTTCGGGGCGGGGCGCGGAGGTGGAAACGGTGCACTTATATGGGAAACGGTCCGGCTTCCCGTGGAGCGGGCTGCTGGTGACGGTGGCGGTGTTCGCGGCGGTTGTGGCGTTGTTTACATTGCTGCTTGGCCGGGCAGGGAGATCCACCGTCAGGGAGCAGACCGCGCTGCTGGAGACGGCCATACGAAACGCGGCGGTAACCTCCTATGCCATTGAAGGGAAATATCCCGCGACGCTGGAGGAGGTCGTGAGAACCTACGGTATCGTGATGGACCCTGACAGGTTTTATGTGCGGTATGAGGCGTTTGGTTCCAATATCATGCCGGAGATTTATGTAATTGTAAGGGGAGAGGGCGAAGCATGAGCAGTCGTCGCAGACGGGAAGCAAGCGGGCACATGATCGGCGGCCTGTTTTCGTTCGTACTCTTTGGCGTGTTTGTTCTGCTTTCCCTCCTGCTTGTCGTCATAGGCGCGGACGGCTATCGCGGCGTGGTGGAGCAGGGCGAGGCGGAGGCGGAGCTGCGTACCTCGCTGGGGTATGTGCTGGGCAAGCTTCGCAGCGACGCGGCGACCGACGGGGTCGAGCTGACGCACCAGGCGGGAGTTGATACGCTGGTGCTGACGGAAAACTACGGGGGGGAAGTGCTTGAAACGATCATCTTCCACCGTGACGGCGCGCTTTATGAGCTGGCGCGGTCCGGCGGGTACGCGTTTGATCCGGATGACGCTTGGCGGCTGACGGAAGTAACTGCCTTTGAAATGGAAAGGGAAGGGGAAACCCTGATACGGCTGACGGCGGCGGCGGCGGACGGACGCACCCAAACCGTGCACGCGGCCATCCGTGTGGATCAGGAGGTGGCAGGGCCGTGATGAAAAAGGTGAGCAGGCCAAACACGCTACTCCTTGAGCTGGTGATTGTGCTGCTGTTTTTCTCCTTATCGGCTTGCGTTATTTTACAGCTGTTTGTGGCCGCGCACGACAAAAGCGTACGGAGCGTCGTTGGCAGCTGGGCGCTCATGGAAGCCGAGGATATCGCGGAAAAATTTGCGGCGAGCCAGGCAGATAAAGACACCTTTTTTGCGCAAGCGGATTGGCGGCCAAGGGGCGAGGGGTACGAGCGGTACGTGGAGGCTAACGGCCGCGCGCTTTTATGTCTGGTGGCGGGCGAAACGCGAAATACGCCTGCCGGTTATCTGGATGATTTGACGCTGACGCTATACAAAACGCAAACCCCACCTTCCGGTTCGGGAGAAATGCCGCGGTGCATAACCATCGACGGCGAGCATCCGCTCGTGACGCTGCCGCTGACGCGCTATAGGCATGGGGAGGGGACGCCATGACCGGGAAACAGGAATACCGCATGGGCGTCGGCGCGTCCTCCATTCTGATGATCTTCGTCGTGCTGAGCCTGACGACGCTGGGCATGTTGGCTTTCGCGAGCGGCCGGGCGGATCTTACCCTGACGGAGCGGCGGCAAGCGCAAGTGGAGGCGTATTATAACGCGGCCGCGCGGGCAGAGAGGATCGTCGCCGCGATTGATGAAGCGTTGCTCAGCGTGCGGCGCGATCCGGAGGCATGCGCGGCGCGCGTCAAGGCGCTCGCCGATTGGGCAATCGACGTATCGGACGATTGGGTCATTTCATTTACCGTGCCGGTAAGCCAGTCGCAGCGGATAGAGGTGGCACTGCGGGCGGCAGAGGCTGACGCGGCCTCGCGGTATACCGTTGAGCGGCACCGCCTGGTGAATATAGCGGAATGGAAGCCGGCGGAAGTTTCCTATACCGCGGTTGAAGATAAGGAGCGAGGGATCAATTGAATCTGCGATGGATTTTGGAAAAGGCGATAGAGACCGGCGCGGCGGACATTTTCATCGTCCCGGGGTATTATGTTTCCATGAAAATAGGCGGCGCCGTAACGCCCGTATCAGCGGAGAGGCTGTTGCCCGCGGACTGTGAGGCAATCATCCGCGAGATCTACGCTTCCGACAATCAGCGCCTTATGGAACGGCTGTATAAGACGGGCGACGATGATTTTTCATTCTCCATTCGAGATTTGGGCCGTTTCCGCTGCAATGCGTACAAGCAGCGGAATTCTCTGGCGTCCGTGCTTCGCGTGGTGGCGTTTGGCCTTCCGGATCCAAGCGTGCTGCACATCCCGCGGGTGGTGATGGATTTATATACAAAACGGCGCGGCCTCATTCTGGTAACAGGGCCCGCCGGCCATGGAAAATCCACGACATTAGCCTGCCTCATTGACAAGATCAACAGCGCGCGGTCGGATCACATCATCACGCTGGAGGATCCGATTGAGTTTTTGCATCCGCACAAGAAGTCCATTGTCAGCCAGCGGGAGATCACGCATGACACGGAGAGCTACGCGTGCGCGCTGCGCGCCGCGCTGCGCCAGTCACCCAACGCGATCCTGCTGGGCGAGATGCGGGACTTTGAAACCATCGCGACGGCGCTGACGGCGGCGGAAACAGGGCAGCTGATCCTGAGTACATTGCATACGGTCGGCGCGGCCAAGACAATTGACCGCATTCTTGACGTGTTTCCCGCCCCGCAGCAGCAACAGGTGCGCATCCAGCTTTCGCTTGTGTTGCAGGCGGTCGTCTCGCAGCAGCTGATCCCCACGGTGGACGGCGGGCTTACCCCGGCGTTTGAAATCATGATTGCCAACAGCGCCATTCAAAATATGATCCGGGAGGGCAAGGTGCACCAGATGGATAACGTGATCTATGCCGGCGTTTCGGAGGGCATGGTTACGATGGACGCGGACATTTTGCGCCTTTGCCAGCAAAAGCGCATCAGCAGGGAAAACGCGCTCCTGTACTCGATAAACGCGGAGCTTATGGCGCGCAAGCTTGCGCTGTGACAAGCGCTCGCTTGTATAACCGCCGCATGCTTGCGGTGCGTTTTGCGCCTGCTTTATATACCTCCGTATCGCTTCATCCTTCCCGTGCGCCTGCGGCGAAATGATCGCCGCGCCGGCGGGCAGCCGCGCCTTGGCGAGAGTGACCCGCTCGGTTCCACAAGGCGCCCGGCTCCTTGCCGGGGGCAGAACGCCTCACCGGATTCCTATCACCCAATCCCGCCAGTACGCCGGGCAAAAAGCAAAGGAGGAGTGCGCCGCATGGCCGCGATTAAAATTTTTTTGCTGGGCAAGTTTGATATTATGGTGGGCAATAAGAGCGCGTTTAAGGTGCTGAGCAGTTCGAAAAAAGGACGAATGATGCTGGTGTATCTTATTCTGCACAAGGATGAATCGATTTTATCCTCTGATCTGTATGAGGTGCTCTGGCCCAATGAGGCGAGCTCCAACCCGGAAAGCGCGCTCAAAACCCTTGTCAGCCGTGTGCGCGCCGCGCTGGGCAAGTTTGACGACACGCTGAGCAAGTGCATCGTGACAAGCCGTGGCGCGTACCGTTGGAACGGCGGCCTTCAGTGCGTGATTGACGTATTCGAGTTTGAGGGAATATGCCGGGAGCTCGCCAAGGCCACAGTGATGAACCGCGCCGTGGAGGATATGTTTGAGAAGGCGCTGACCATGTACGCGGGCGACTTAAACGCGGGCAACGACGGCGAGGGCTGGATGGTCTCGCACAGCGCGTATTACCACGCGTTATACCTGCGCACAGCCTATCTGGCCATTCGCCTGCTGAAAGAAAACAAGGATTGCGAGGGCATCATCCGCGTTTGCCGCCGGGCGCTGGACGTGGACGCGTTTGACGAGACAATGCACTTGGAACTGATGGAAGCGCTTGTGAAGACCAATCGCAGCAACGAGGCGCTCATGCAGTACCGCCACGCCACAAACCTGCACTACAACTATTTAGGCACGCGGCCGCCTGAGAAGATCCAGAACTTTTACAAGCAGATCATTCACGCGGATCAATCGCTGGGCATGGATATTGACAGCATTCGCAAATCGCTTCAGGCGGCCGATTCGACGAACGGCGCGTTCCTCTGTGAATACGCGGTTTTTAAAGATATTTACCGGCTGTTGATGCGCAGTTTCTCCCGAATTGGCGGCACCATGTTTCTGGCGGTTGTGATGCTGTCCTCCTCCGGCGGCCAGGCGATTGAGCCGCTGGTGCTGGACAGCGCGATGCGCCAGCTGCTCAACGCCATGATCGCAAGCCTGCGCAGGGGCGACACGGTGACGCGCTATAGCCCGTCGCAGTACGCGCTCCTGTTGCCGGCGGTAAACTATGAAACCGGGCGGATGGTTCTGGAGCGTATCCGCACCCTGTTCTACCGGCAGTGTGTGGATTCGTCCCTGACGTTTGCCTATAAGCTCGGACCGGTAGAAGACACGTAGCACGTTCCGGCAGGCGGCCGCTGTTGGGTGTGAGGGGGGAACGGGGAGGA